>NZ_JBBMEI010000019.1:0-55407 GCF_040096655.1 Blautia intestinihominis
TTTATTCAGAAGAAACAATTCTTCGTGACAGCTCAGTTAGAATACCACTATAAAACCAATCTGTCAACACCTTTTTTAGATTTTTTTGCAATTTTTGTCGATGTACTGCTGAACTTCATGTAAAGAAGGTAAGATGCTGTCTGCCAGCTCCTCCATTTCTTCTGTTGGAGCTGCCTGATCTGGCACCATAATCGGGTGCATTCCGGCTCTTTTGGCGGATCTTATTCCATTGTAGGAGTCCTCGATCGCATAGCAGTCCTCAGGCCGCTCCTGAAGGCGTCTGCAGGCTTCCAGATAGATGTCTGGCTCCGGTTTGCTCCGACTGACCATATCCCCGCATACGATCTCATCGAAATAGGAAAGCAAGCCTCCTTCCTCGAGTTCTCTCGTCACAAGATCTCTTCTTGTGGAGGAAGCTACCGCTGTCTTTATATTTTCTCTGCGGAGATATTCCAGGAGTTCCCGGATCCCCGGTTTCTTCGGAAGCTTCCCTCCTGCTGCATTTGCGTGGAAAAGATCTGACATTTCTTTTTTGTATTTGTCATATGGAAAATCCTGTCCATAACGCTCGAAAAAAATTTCTCTGGTCACTGTAGCATTGATCCCCAGGCATGCCCTGCAGGTTTCCTCTATATCTGCGACTCCATATTTCTCTGCCACAACCTTCCACATACGGAACACAAGCGTCTCTGAGTCAAAAATAACTCCATCCATATCAAATACAACTGCCTTCATCTTTTCCCCCTTGGTATTTATTTCGTTACTGTTCACAGCAACTTTATTTCTGCATGATAAAACGTATCGCATCCTGAATCCAGGAAACGTATACCAGTTTGATCCCTTTGATCTTCTCTGTAGCTGACCTGCATACTTCCGGCAGGATCACTGTTTCAAAACCGAGTTTCTTCGCTTCTGCGACACGCTGTCCTGCCATGCTCACAGCACGCACTTCTCCACTCAGACCAATTTCGCCAAATGCGATCACAGAATCCGGTATGACGATATCCTTACAGCTTGAAACGACTGCCAGTGAAATCCCGAGATCGATCGCCGGCTCTGTCATCTTCATTCCACCTGCAATATTGACATAGGCATCGCAGGCTGCCAGATGGATGCCGACTTTTTTCTCCAGAACTGCCATCAGAAGGTTTACTCTGTTAAAGTCTGTTCCCACTGCTGTTCTTCTCGGAATTCCGAAATTGCTCTGGCATACCAATGCCTGTATCTCCACCAGGATCGGCCGTGTTCCTTCCATAGAACATGCCACGATCGACCCGGAAGTGTCGCTGGGCTTTCCATTCAGCATAAATTCTGACGGATTCTTAACTTCCTCAAGTCCTGTGCTTCGCATTTCGAATACACCGATCTCATTGGTAGAACCGAAACGGTTCTTGACTGCACGCAGGATCCGATAGGAAGCATGTCTGTCTCCCTCAAAGTAAAGCACGGTATCTACCATATGCTCCAGCACACGGGGACCTGCCACGTTTCCTTCTTTGGTCACATGACCTACGATAAAGATCGATACGCCCTGTCCCTTGGCAATCTGCATCAGGATATTGGTGGACTCTCTTACCTGAGAAACACTTCCCGGTGCAGAACTGATATCCTCATGAAACATAGTCTGTATGGAATCGATCACAACGGTATCCGGCTTCTTGCGCTCGATCACTTCGCGGATCGTTTCCAGATTTGTCTCACACAGAAGCTGCAGCTTCTCATTAAATTCTCCGATTCGTTCTGCGCGGAGCTTGATCTGGCGCAGGGATTCCTCTCCTGAAATATACAGTACATTGCTTCCTGATAGTGCAAGATTCCGGCACACCTGTAAAAGAAGGGTGGATTTTCCGATTCCCGGATCTCCACCCACTAAAACAAGAGAGCCGGGGACGATCCCGCCCCCGAGCACTCTGTCAAGCTCGCCAATCTTTGTCAGCCGCCGTTCATCCTCTGACAGTGAAATGTCCTTCAGACGAACTGGTTCCGGACGCTTCCCCGGATTCTGAAAGGAACTGCTACCGGATGAAGAAGATTTCTTCGTGGAAACCGTCTCCTCTACGAAAGTATTCCATGCCTTACAGCCCGGACACTGTCCCATCCATTTGGAGGATTCATATCCGCATTCCTGACAAAAATAAACAGTCTTTTTATTTTTTAGCATTTTTTGATCTCAACATGTACGGCTTTGTCGCCTCCCAGTTCTGCACTGAAAGAAAGCTTACCGCCAAGGTTTGTTTTCATTTTGCCTGCATCTGCGCCATCGATGGAGATATCATATTCTGTATCTGCTTCCATCTCTACGGTGATCTGTGCATCCTCAGTTCCTTCTACGTCAAAACTCATGCTGGAGCCGTCCTGTTTCAGAGAAAATACAGCAGTTCCCGGTACGGATTCATATACAAACATGCCATTTCTCTCGAGTTTGGTGATCTCTTTGAATGTTTTTACCTTGTACATATCTCCCTGATGTGCGAAATCTGATACCTTGGATTTCTGTGGCAATTCATAATTGCCAAAGCTGATGCTCTGATTCTCTTCTGTACGGATCAGTTCCTTTACTACTGCCATAACCAATGTCCTCCCTAAGACTTTTCTGTTGTGTTTTCGACACCTGTGGATTGCTCCTTAGTGTCTTTTTATTATAACATTGACCACTTTTTTTGACCAGTATCCTGTTTAAGATTTTATAGCTTTTTTAGATTTTGGTTTCTTCTCATCTTCTGAAAGTGGAGTAAAACGGATCTCTTTCTGATGAAGCTGGATCCGGACGGTATCTCCTCTTTTGATGGTTCCTTCGAGAAGTACATTTGCCATCGGATCTTCCAGTTTTGTCTGGATAGCTCTTCTTAATGGTCTGGCCCCATATTTGCTGTCAAAACCTGCTTCTGCAAGGAAATCCCTGACAGATTCTGTGATCTTAAGCTGGATATCAAGCTGTTCTTTACAGCGTTTTTCCAGTGTTTTGAGCATGATGTTGACAATCTTTTTGATGTGTGTCTTGTTCAGTGGATGGAATACCATGATCTCGTCAATACGGTTCAAAAACTCCGGTTTGAACAGACGGCGGACTTCTTCCATAACACCAGATTTCATGCGTTCATAATCCTGCTTCTCATCATTGTTGGAAAGGAAGCCAAGCTTCTTCGGCTCAATGATTGCCTGCGCACCAGCATTGGATGTCATAATGATGATCGTCTGCTTGAAGTCCACTTTTCGTCCATGTGCATCTGTGATATGTCCATCATCCAGAACCTGAAGAAGAATATTAAACACATCCGGATGTGCCTTTTCAATCTCATCAAACAGAAGCACACTGTATGGATTTCTGCGTACTTTTTCGCTGAGCTGCCCGCCCTCATCGTATCCTACATATCCCGGAGGTGATCCGATCAGTTTGGATACGCTGTGTTTCTCCATGTACTCAGACATATCAACACGGATCATTGCCTGCTCACTTCCAAATACGGTCTCTGCCAGCGCTTTAGAAAGTTCGGTCTTACCTACACCGGTAGGTCCAAGGAAAAGGAAGGAACCGATCGGGCGGTTTGGATCTTTGAGACCGACACGGCCTCGTTTGACTGCCTGTGCGACTGCCTTTACTGCTTCTTCCTGACCGATCACACGTTTATGAAGTTCTTTCTCAAGACGTGCAAGACGTTTCGTTTCACCCTCTGTAAGACGCTGTACCGGGATCTTGGTCCAGTCGGAAATGATGTCTGCCACAGATGCCTCTGTCACAGATATTTTCTTTCTTTTGTTTCTGCGTTCTTCTTTTTCTTTATATTTGGAAATTTCTGTTTCTATTTCACGCTGGCGCGCCTGAAGTTCTTTTGCCAGGGAAAGATCTGCCTGCTTGACAGCTTTTTCCTTATCTTTCTGGATCTCGTGGAGTTCCAGTTCCATGGCATCTACTTCCGGTGCCATGCGGTAGCCGCCGAGACGTACTTTGGAAGCTGCCTCGTCGATAATATCGATGGCCTTATCCGGCAGAAAACGGTCATTGATGTAACGTTCGGACATTTTTACTGCTGCTTCAAGTGCACTGTCCTCGATCACCACGCCATGATGCTTCTCATAATACGGGCGCAGTCCCTTAAGGATCTCGATGGTTTCTTCCTCTGACGGTTCTTCTACTGTCACTGGCTGGAAACGTCTCTCCAGAGCGGCATCTTTCTCAATGTATTTCCTGTATTCCTCCAGGGTCGTTGCTCCGATCAGCTGGATCTCGCCTCTGGAAAGAGATGGTTTCAGAATGTTGGAAGCATCCAATGCTCCCTCTGCACCGCCCGCGCCAATGATCGTATGCAGCTCATCAATAAAAAGAAGAATTCCCTGATTGCTGCGTACTTCATTGATCACATTTCGGATTCTTTCCTCGAATTCTCCACGATATTTGCTTCCTGCCACCATTCCGGACAGATCAAGGACTACGACTCTCTTGTTTTTGACAGACTCCGGAACCATGCTGGAAATGATCCTCTGTGCAAGCCCTTCTACGATTGCAGTCTTTCCGACGCCTGGCTCACCTACCAGACATGGGTTGTTTTTTGTTCTTCTGCTTAATATCTGGATCAGGCGGGCAATCTCTTTGTCCCTGCCTACTACCGGATCCAGGTTTCCATCTGCTGCCATTGCCGTCAGATCACGGCTGTACTGATCCAGCGTCGGTGTTGTGGATCCCTGTTTTCCCTTCTGGTTCTTTGGCATCTGTAATTCTTCCGGAATTGCATTTGTATCAATCCCTGCTGCCGCGAGAACTGCGCTGTATAATTTCTGGATATTTACACCCATGGTATACAGAAGTCTGGTTCCTACACAGTCTGTCTCCTTGAGCATTGCCAAAAGCAGATGCTCTGTTCCTGCCAGATCTTCCTTCTGCTTCTCAGCTTCTTTGACTGCCTGTTCTCTGACTTTCTGTGCTCTTGGACTGTAGCCGGCGGATTTTTCTGCTACAGGCACTCCGGATGGTGCGATCAATTTCGTGATCAGGGATTCCAGTTTTTCCCTGTCTACGCCAAATTCTTCCAGAATCTTACCTGCAGTTCCTTCCTGTTCATCAAGAAGTCCTACCAGTATATGTTCTGTCCCAATATATGAATGTTTCCAGGACCGGGCTGTACTTTCCGCAAGTTTCAGTGCTGCCTTTGCCTGTCTGGTAAATTTCTCCTGCATTCCTGCCTCCTCTTTTTATGCTATTCTATTCCATATTCGTCAAAAATTTCATCGATCAGATCGTGAACTTCTGCTCTGGAAATATTTTTGCAGTATCCTCTTGCGAGGGCTACCATGAGATTCTGTTTCATTTCTTCCAGTGCCTTCATCTTGTCCACATCAATCGCAATGATCGCGCCACGGCGGCGGTCGATCGTTACAAAGCCTTCCTGCCGAAGCAGGGAATATGCCTTGTTCACAGTATGCATATTAATGCCGATGGTATCTGCAAGCTGTCGCACAGAAGGAAGCGGATCTCCCTCCTGAAGCCTGGATGTGGCAATTCCCATGATGATCTGATTCATCAACTGCACATAAATAGCCTCATCACTGTTAAAGTCTATTTCAATGACCATAATCCTCAGCCCCTTATCTTTCATAATAACATCATGTTATACATATGGTAGCACATAATCTGGATTTTGCAAGTATAATTTTATAAAGTTTATCCTGTCTAATCCCCGCGTGAAAAGATATAAAAAACAGACAGCCCGAAGACTGCCTGTTTCTTATGCTTATATTTTTAACCAATTATTTTTTTGAGCTGGTCTCTGTTGAGAACAAGATTGAATCCCATAGGGTTGATAACCAGTGATTCTGCCTGCTCGATCAGGATATTTGGAAGTTTGTTAAATGGTACTTTGGCAATACGAAGTTTCTTTCCTTTTGCGAATTTCTCAAATTCCATAACATCGGAGAATACCGGCTGAAGGATCTTACCTTCTTTGTTCTTGAGGTAAGGAATGTTTATCTTGTCTGGCTCATCTCCCTTGCGCTGCATTGCAACAAGAAAATCTGATTTTCTTAAGTTTACGATCACTTCTTCTTCCAGTGCTCTTAAGTTCTTGTGCTCTTCCTGAGGTACCGGACGGCGAAGTTCCTGCATGAAGTAGATTCCGGAAAGCTGCAGTGTCGGATTGATCAGCGGACGCTTCTGCGGCTCTACTTTGCTGAGATCCGGCTTTCTTACGATTCTTTCAAGATCGATCTCCATCTGCTCACCGCCATCATTCCACATGATCGTGTTTACACCGATAGAGAATAACAGACCGTACATCTTAGGGAAATCTTTCTTTTCGTAACGCATTCCCATAAGGAGAACTTTTTCTTCGATTTTCTTTTTGCCAAATTCTTTGATTGCTTCTTCCTCTGTGAAAAACCATGCCTGGTCGTTGAATGATTCTTCCCCACAGGTTACATAAGGAAGCTTCGTAGTCTGAGAGTATGCTACAAAAATATTCTCCCTTCCCTGAATTTCCTTAATTGTTTCTTCTACACTTGTTCCCATATTTTGTCCTTTCAGGCCTCGTCAATAGCCTTTCCTATGTCGTGGCGCATATATTTATTTGCAAACTGGATCCAGTCTGTTGCCTCGTAAGCATTCTTACGGGCTTCCTTAAGATCCTTTCCAGTTGCAGTGATTCCAAGGACACGGCCGCCGTTGGTAACGATCTCGCCATCCTTGAATTTGGTTCCTGCATGGAAGCAGTAATAGCCTTCTTTGTCCTTGAAGTTCTCAAATCCATGCATTGGAATTCCTTTTTCGTATTTTACCGGATATCCATCACTTGCCAGAACGACACAGACAGCTGCATTATCCTCAAACTCAAGATCTACCTGATCCAGAGTTCCATTTACGCAAGCTTCCATCACTTCGATGATGTCTGTCTTCATTCTCGGAAGAACAACCTGTGCTTCCGGGTCACCAAAACGTGCATTGTACTCCAGGACCTTCGGTCCGTCGGCTGTCAGCATCAGTCCAAAGAAAATGATTCCTGTAAATGGACGTCCCTCTGCTGCCATCGCATCAACCGTTGCCTGGTAGATATGCTCCTTACAGAACTTATCCACTTCCTCTGTATAAAACGGGCTCGGTGAAAAAGTACCCATACCGCCTGTGTTCAGTCCCTGATCTCCGTCTTTGGCACGCTTATGATCCTGTGCGGATGTCATCGGACGGATCGTCTTGCCATCCACAAAGGAAAGGACAGACACTTCACGTCCTGTCATAAATTCCTCGATGACCATTGTATTTCCTGCACTGCCGAACTTCTTGTCCTCCATGATCTCCTTAACTCCGGCTTCTGCTTCTTCCAGAGTATTGCAGATCAGAACACCCTTGCCGAGTGCAAGCCCGTCTGCCTTGAGCACGATCGGGAACTTGACCTGTGTATGTAAATAATCCAGTGCTTTCTGTGGATCGTCAAAGTTTTCGTATCCCGCTGTCGGAATTCCATATTTTTTCATGAGGTCTTTGGAAAATGCCTTGGATCCCTCCAGGATCGCTGCGTTCTTGCGAGGTCCGAACACCTTGAGTCCGCGTGTCTCGAACACATCTACAACACCGCCAACCAGCGGGTCATCCATTCCGATAATTGTAAGATCAACAGAATTCTTCTCCGCAAAATCAGCAAGTTTCTCAAATTCCATTGCTCCGATGTCTACACACTCCGCATATTCAGAAATTCCTGCATTTCCCGGTGCGCAGTAGATCTTGTCTACCTTCGGGCTCTTGGCCACGCTCCAGGCAATTGCATGTTCTCTTCCGCCGCTTCCAACAATTAATACTTTCATATCTTTCGCTCCTCTGCAGAAAATCAATTATTGATGATAACTTTACCGTCCTGTACGGATACTTTGCCATTGGCGATCAGATCGATCGCAGCCGGCAGTATCTTCCATTCAGCCTCTTCCATAACACGTCTCTGAAGTACTTCCGGGGTATCTCCCTGGTGTACCTCTACCGCCTTCTGAAGAATGATAGGACCGGTATCTGTACCTGTATCTACAAAATGAACCGTCGCACCGGTCACCCTGACGCCTCTGGAAAGGACACCTTCATGGACATGAAGTCCATAATATCCTGTTCCACAAAAAGACGGAATCAGTGACGGATGGATATTGATGATCCGATTTGGATATGCTTCCACGATCATCGACGGCACTGCCACCAGAAATCCGGCAAGCACAACAAGATCTACCTGGTTCTCCTGAAGCTCTGCCAGAAGTGCCTTATGAAATTCTTTTCTGTCTGCATAGTCCTTCGGAGAAATGCATCTGGCAGGGATTCCCTTGTTCTCCGCTCTCTTGAGGGCATACGCACCCTTGTTGTTGCTGATCACGAGACCAACCTCTGCATTGGTGATCACACCTGCATCGATTGCGTCCATGATCGCCTGGAGATTTGTACCGCCTCCGGATACCAGAACACCCAGTTTTAACATAAGGTCACTCCCTTTTCGCCAGCCTCAATGCGGCCTACTACGTAAGGAGTATCTCCTTCTTTGCGGATTGCTTCCATCGTCTTGTCTACATCCTCAGGAGCTACTGCGAGGACCATTCCAAGACCCATGTTAAATGTATTATACATCATTTTCTCTTCGATGTTACCTTTTTTTGCAAGAAGTTTAAAAATTGGAAGAACCGGATAGCTGTCCCTCTCTACAACTGCATGTGTGCCTTCTTTGAGCATACGCGGAATATTTTCGTAGAAGCCGCCGCCTGTGATATGGCTGCATGCATGGATTCTCACGCCTGCATCGCGGATGCTCTTGAGTGCTTTGACATAAATCCTGGTCGGAGCGATCAGTGCTTCACCAAGTGTTGTTCCCAGTTCATCATAGTAAGTGTCAAGAGATTCTCTTGTCATCTCGAATACTTTGCGGACAAGAGAGAATCCGTTGCTGTGGACACCGGTAGAAGCCATACCGATCAGCACATCTCCAGGATTCAGTTCTTCTCCTGTGAGAAGATCCTTCTTGTCGATCACACCTACTGCAAATCCGGCAAGATCGTACTCATCTTCCGGCATAAGTCCAGGATGCTCTGCTGTCTCTCCACCGATCAGTGCCGCACCAGACTGTACACAGCCCTCTGCCACGCCGCTTACAATCTCAGCGATCTTCTCCGGATAGTTCTTACCGCATGCAATGTAATCCAGGAAAAACAGCGGCTCTGCGCCTGCACATGCAATGTCATTTACACACATGGCAACTGCATCGATTCCTATGGTATCATGTTTGTCCATGATCATGGCAAGTTTTACCTTGGTTCCGCATCCGTCTGTACCGGATACCAGTGTAGGTTCCTCCATGTTCTTAAATGCGCTCATGGAAAAAGCTCCGGAAAATCCGCCGATTCCTCCCAGTACCTCCGGTCTCATGGTTTTTGCGATATGTTTCTTCATCAGTTCAACTGACTTGTAGCCTGCTTCGATATCAACACCTGCGTTCTTGTAATCCATAGTTCCTGCTGCTAAAACATATACCAACAAGTATATGCTTAGATGAATAGCTACACTCTCACGATTTGTAGTTACTGCTTCACCGTGTATGCTTTTGTGATTATCAAATAATTCACTACTTACAAGTTCCTGTACACTCCACAGTCGTAAATTCCCGACAAGCCATCGGTACACACCTATTGTTATAGGTCTTCATCTAAAATAGCTTTTCCTTTCTTAAGATTTTAATATTATGCCACTTGGTTTTCGTGGCCGTATATTTAATAAGCCTGATATCCAACTTCCTGAAGGCGGGCATCCTTTGCTTCTACCTGTTCCTTCAGTTCCTGGCTGTATGCTTTCAGTTTCTCAAGAAGTTCCGGATCTGAAGTAGCCAGTATCTTGGCTGCCAGCAGTCCTGCATTTGCCCCTCCGTTGATTGCAACTGTTGCAACCGGGATTCCGGATGGCATCTGTACGATAGAATACAGTGAATCACGTCCTCCCAGAGAAGTGGTATGCATTGGAATACCGATCACAGGCATCGGGAAAATCGCTGCGCACATTCCCGGAAGATGTGCTGCCATTCCTGCACCTGCAATAATTACTTTGAATCCTCTTTCTTCTGCACTTCTTGCATATTCAAAGAACACGTCCGGTTCTCTGTGTGCAGAGATGATCTTCATTTCGTACTCAACGCCCAGCTTGTCAAGAATTGCTGCCGCTTTGCTCATAACCGGCATATCTGAGTCGCTTCCCATTACAATTCCAACTTTTTTCATTGGTGGCCTCCTTTTTTTCTATCCCAGGTTGATTCTACTAAGATTCTAAATTTGTGTCAACATAATTCCGGAAAAGAAATATTTAGATACGCAAACTCTTTTTGTATATAAAGTTTACTCTTCAAAAGGTTTATTGAGTTCTTCTGTACCAGGAAGTACAAAACATCCGTTCTCGATGATCGGAGTGCTTTCGCCTTCTTCGTCGATCACGCTGATATTTCCAAGTTCCTCATATGGAATGGTAATATCGGTGTGGCAGCCATAATATGCCATGCTGATATCTTCTTTACGCAGTGCGGAGATCTCGTTGTCGCGGGCAATAATCTCTCTTCCGTCCGGGTTAAATACCGGAGTATCTTCTGCCCAGCTGTAGCAGGTGTCGCCCACTGCAAAATGCGGTCCCATCTTTTCTGCAATCAGGATCGGAAGTTTGTCCGCGATGCCGTATTTCTCAGCAGCAACGTAGGCTGTCGTGTTGGTACCGATCGCAAATTCGCCCATCGGGATCTTGGCGTGATGGAACAGGATATTGTCCTCGATATACGCGCGGTTCTCTTCTTCTGTCTCAAAGTTTGAGCAGGTATAATCGATGACCTGTCCGCAGTCAAATACCAGTTTGAGATCACGGAACTGCAGACCATTTAAATATACTTTCTTGACATGAAGGATTCCGCCTGTTCCTGCAAGTACCGGAGATGTAAATACTTCTCCTACCGGAATGTTCACATCCGCTACACAGTTTTCGAAATTCGTCTGCTTCTTCACATCTTCGAGATCATGCAGGTGGATGATAAGGTCCGTCTCATTGTCGCCGCGTCCCTTGACTTCTACCCACTGGCAGGTGTCCAGAGTCTCAATGATCGTCTGCTGGATCCGCTCATATAATTTGTAATCCAGAGTGTTGATCTTGACGATCTCTGCAAAGATCTCCGGGAACTTCTCTCCGATCTCAGGAATCGGATAAGCAATGATCGTGAAGCTTCTCTCATCTCCCTTGATATAGCGGTTGACGATCTGTCCGGATTCATTGTCAAGTTCCACCTGCTGCTTCTGCTGTGTCTCGGAAAGTGTCCACGCCTCAGCCTTGGTCTCCGGTGCAAACGGTTCCTCTCCAAAAGTCTCAATGCATGCCGGACCGCCGTGTACTGCTGCCAGTTCCTTATAATTCTCGTAAGCATTCTGCATGGAGCGCAGTTTCCGCTGTACAAAATCACTGTCGAGGAAAAGTGCCTGGTCCTGTCTGTGATCATACTCATACTGCGGGTTTGCAACGCCGCCGGTAAAGCCGATTCTTGCATTTCCCCGCTTGTTGACTACATGTGTCGCATGACGGTAGATGACAGGTTCCAGTCCCATTGCACGGAATTTCAGGATCGCAGATCTTACCATTCTCTCAAATCCGAGATTATAGCGGATGTTGACTGTTTTTTTCCTGGTAATGTCTTTTCTTCCGTTGATAAAGCCGATGCGATATCCTTCTGTATAGGTTTCTGCCATGCTGTCGATCTGTTCCTGGGAAAGGCTGTTCAGAAATTCTGCCACACCTCTCTCATTTGCAGAAACATATTCTCCATAAGCGTAGAGATATTTAAGATCTGAAAGATCAGAATCCATGATAATACGGACTGCAAAATCGAGTTGTGGGTCAACGGCCTCCGCGATTCTCTGTTCCATCAGATCCTGGCAGTAGTCATTCACATAGGAGCGCAGAATATCCTCCACGGTCTTCACTGCCGGAAGTTCGCTGTCCTCAAAGGCAGCATAGATTTCCAGAAAAAGCTCTGCAGCGATGGTATAATCCCACCATTTTTTCTCATATGCATATGCGATCGTACCGCGGAGTTCTGCATACAGGAAACAAAACGCCTTGCCGTATTCGCCCAGTTTCACTGCTGCGTAGGAAGGATTTCCATAGCAGATCCCATAGTTTTCCGGAAAAAGTTCTTCGTAGAGTTCTCTATTTTCCTGTGCGAGTTCTTCTTCTGTCAGTTCTTCCTTTTCTCTCTCGAGAATAGCCGCTGTCTTTGTCAAAAAAGCGGCTGTCTTTTTGAAAAAGTCCTCAAAATCTGGCTGTGCTGTCTTTTCTATACAGATCTCACTGATCCGGTCTTTTGCCAGATGATAACGTTCCATCAGTAATTCGTCCAAATTCGTCTTCCTTTCTGTTTCTTATTCATCGATCACATGTCCGAGTTCGACATGTTTGTCTATTAATTTCTGCATATACTTCCAGATTTCCCTGGAACCTTCTGAAGTATGCTCATTTCGTTTGTAGATCTGGCTTTTGCGGACACCGTGTTCTGCCCAGCTTCTGCCATTGGAAGCATCGTTCAGAAGAAGCGGCTGGCAGTTATCAAGCACGTGTGCAAATTTGGCGTCTGCACTCTCATATGCCTCAAATTCGTCCCAGAGGTCCCGGAACCATCTGCCCTGATCTTCCGGAAGCATTCCAAAAATGCGGTCTGCCGCCTTTGTTTCCCGTTCCACTTTAGTCTGCGCGCCTGCTTCATCATATGCGTAGGTGTCGCCCGCATCGATCTCAACCAGATCGTGGATCAGCACCATCGGTACAACTTTCTTAAGGTCTACTTCCTCGTTGGAATATTCGCTGAGAAGAACTGCCATCAGTGCCAGATGCCAGGAATGTTCTGCATCGTCTTCCTTACGACTTGCATCTGACAGATAGGTCTGCCGGATGATCTGCTTTACTTTGTCCACCTCAACGATAAAATCCATCTGTTTCTGTAAACGTTCCATATCCATCTCTTATACTCCCATCAAAAAAAAGACCAGCCATCCTACTGTGATCACTCCGTTCAGGATCGATCCCACAACGCTGGTCCGATGCATGCACTCTTCATCAGAAAAGCTCATAAGTCCCATCACAAAGCCGTAAGCAGAAAGCAGCACTGCAAACAGACAGAGCCCGCCTACGATAAAACCAAATTTCCCCTGTGCTATATAAGCCACGGCCACTGCCGCTACAAACAGAAGGAGGGAAGCAATCGCCAGCCCCACTGACAGCTTCCCCTTACCTGGTTCCTTTTTCTTTATGATCGCATATCTATATCTTCTTGCCATAACGTTTTCTCCTCAGGTAATTACAAACGGCAAAAGCCAGATACCCCAGTGCCGCTCCCAGTGTGTTCAGGATCAGATCATCCACATCGAAACATCCGACCTTCGTAATAAGCTGGATCGTCTCCACGACGAGGCTGAGTCCGAATCCTGACAAAATGATAAAAAATCCGCTGCGGCACTTCCTTGCTATGACCGGAAGAATAAATCCGTAGGGAACAAATCCAATCACATTCCCGAACAGATTTGTAACAACCGCAAACACCCCGAGCTGCTCTCTGTAGGTCCAGAACCGCCTGATCTCCACGAACGGGATCAGGTTGTACCGGTATACTCTTTCTTCTGCTGCGACCCGTCCATATTCCTCTGAAAAGAAAAGGAAATAGATCAGCAGCAGAATGTATAAGACAAACAGCATAGTCCCCAGATGTTTAATCCTGCGCTTTGCACTGTTTTTTGACATATTATATTATCCTAACCTTATACCGCCTCCGGTTCTTAGATCAAAATGTCGCCTTTTCTTTTGAGAAGGCGTGCGCCGCTGACGATCATGAGGATTCCTGCGGCAACTCCGGTAACAAGAGTGACGATCCCGACTGCAACGCTGCAGCCTCCTGTTCTCGCCATTGTTTTGTAGATTTTTTCGTTCAACTTCATTCCTCCTGAATATCCTTCTGACAGCAGACTCTTTTATTTTGCGCCGTACTGTGCGTAATATGCATCGATTGCTTTCTTGAGGTCGTCGTTAATGATGATCTCTCCTTTGTATTCTTTATTATAGAGATGTTCGATGACTTCTTCCATTGTTACGATGGCATTTGTCTCAAATCCGTACAGATCATGAACTTCTTCGAGTGCACACTTCACGCCGCCCTTGCCGACTTCCATACGGTCAAGAGATACCATGAGTCCGATGATCTCTACGTTTGCTGCTCCTCTTACCTTCGGAACAGTTTCTTCCATGGATTTACCGGAAGTTGTTACGTCTTCGATCATTACGACACGGTCTCCATCCTGAAGTTTGCTTCCAAGGAAACTTCCCTTATCTGCGCCGTGATCCTTCTCTTCCTTACGGTCAGAGCAGTAGCGGATCTCTTTACCGTATAATTCGCTGAAAGCGATCGCTGTTACTACGCTGAGCGGAATTCCCTTGTAAGCCGGTCCGAACAGCACATCAAAGTCATCACCGTATTTGTCGTGGATCGCCTTTGCATAATATTCTCCGAGTTTCTTAAGCTGGGAACCTGTCACATATGCACCTGCATTCATAAAAAACGGAGACTTTCTTCCGCTCTTGAGTGTGAATTCTCCAAATTTCAGTACATGGCTGTCTACCATAAATTCAATAAATTCCTGCTTGTATGCTTCCATGATTCATTCCTCCATATTAACTGTTCATACTTATCAATTGTTGAATGTCATTTTATTTTATCATACTTTTGTTCAAATAACAAACTGTTTACTCCATTCACTGCCGCCTGATCAGATACGTTTCACATATACTCTGTTTGGTTTGTAATTCGGGCGACCACCTCTGCCGCTGAGATTGTAGTCCATTCCACAATACCAGTCGATCCTGCCGGTTGCTTTTGCCCAGTTTGCATCATAAACTCTCCCGTTTACTTCTGCCCATCCATGTCCACCAGATGAAACTGCATATGATGTATACCCTACTGCATCAGCCAGGTATGCAAATGCACATCCAAATCCGAAGCAGTCACCTCTTCTTCTGCTAAGCACCCTGCTGCCATAGTAAATATCCCAGTTTGAACCTCCGGCAAAATCTCCACCGTCTCCATAATTATAATTTACAATATAGCGGAAACATGCTCTTAATTTCTGTGGTTTTGTCATTCTGTTATTGGTAATTCCATCTACGATCTGGTTTGCCCTGACCATAAGATTCAATTTCTGAAGCTGTGTCCTGTTATAAGATGCGCTGCCATCCTTTCTTACCTGAATCCCGTTAATTCTGGCAGAAGTTCTCATGTAACCAGCCCCGCCATTTATCTGTCCGAAGAAATAATATTTCTGTCCGACCTTACGCCATCCAGTACGTAGGATTCCTCTTGAATCCATATAATATTTCCTGCCCTTTACAGTTATTATTCCTTTCGCTTTTACACCTTTGGAATTAAAATAACTGATATTTCCATTCTGTGCCTTTACAAATTGATTTCTGTAACTCACTGCCGCTTCCGTATTTCTCGCCGGCAGAAAACAGATGCACAGTGCCAGAAGCACAAATACAAATATTCTTTTCCCTTTCATAAAATCCTCCTTATCTTCAAAATAATCTGATAAGTTTATTGTCACATAAAACCTGGTATTTGTCTATAAATAAATCTGCCTGATTTTTGATTTTACGCTGTCTACTCTGCCTTTGTGCTGTATTTTTTCATAGTATAAAAATAATACGGAATCAGCGGGATCAGTGCTGCGATCCATGCTGCCGGGTCTGCGAGACAGACTCCGGCAAAAGTTGTATGGCCTGCGACTAATACAACGATCAGGGTTCTTGCGACCAGTTCAAAAACACCTCCGAGCATCGGAACAAGTCCGTATCCCATTCCCTGCAGTGCATTTCGGAATACGAAGATCATGTCCAGGAATGGATACGCCCAGAATACCGTGTGGAAATAAGTCACAGACACCTGGATCACCTCTGTCTCGGACGGATTGATAAACAGGTAGGTGAAATATTTTCCTCCGAAATACACAAGAATCATCTGGATCACGCTCCAGACAAGAAGCATGATGCAGGAATATCTCACACCCTGTTTTACGCGGTCCATACGGTCTGCTCCACGATTCTGTCCGACATAAGTCGCGATCGTCGCACCCATGGAAACAGCCACCATGCCGATGACATTCTGGATCTTTCCTGCCGCAGAAAATCCTGCCATGTGGGTAGCCCCGTAAATATTTACCGCACTCTGTACGATAATGGTTCCGATCGCTGTGATAGAAAACTGAAGTCCCATCGGGATTCCAAGGATCAGAAGCTTACTCATGCTGCCTTTGCGCAATTCAAAGTTTTTCTTCTCCAGATGAAGGATCGGATATTTTTTCTTGATATAAACCAGACAGCAGACTGCCGAGACTCCCTGCGCGATCACAGTTGCATACGCGCAGCCTTCTACGCCCATTCCCACAAAACGGATCAGGACAACATCAAGGATCACATTGATTCCTGCGGAAATGATCAGGAAATACAACGGGGATTTGGAATCACCCAGCGCACGCAGGAACGCCGCAAGTGTATTATATGCCGCTGTCACAAGAAGTCCTGCGTAGATGATCCCCATATATCCTGCGACATCCCCCATCAGATCTGCCGGTGAATTCATCAGTTTCAGGATCGGTACATTGAATACCAGGAATCCAACCGTCATCGCTGCCGCAAATCCAAACATCAGATAGATGGACATCGCTACGAAATGTCTCATATCATCATATTTCTTAGCTCCAAACATCTGTGCCACAATGATTCCGAATCCACTGCTGAGGCCATTCAGCCATCCGGTCACAAAGAACATCAGCGAACCGGTACTTCCGATCGCTGCAAGTGCATCTACACCGATAAACTGTCCGGCAACGATCGAATCCACAATGTTATAAAACTGCTGAAAAATATTTCCCAGGAACATCGGGATCATAAACATAATGATCAGTTTGATCGGATTCCCTGTTGTCATGTCATTTGTTCGATTTTTTTCCACTTTTACTCCTCTCCCACAAAAAGCAGGAAAAAGCACTGTGCTCTTTCCTGCCATTTTGTGATCTTACATTTACTTATTACTATGCTTTGATACTTTTTATTTTACTGCTCCGATGAGCTCGTGGATATCCTCCACATGCTGTGCTTCCATAAATTTCTCAATCCCCTCTGCAATCTCAACAGTCGCATACGGATTGAAGAAGTTTGCAGTTCCCACAGATACTGCTGTCGCACCTGCCATGATAAATTCCAGTGCATCCTCTGCTGTTGCGATTCCGCCCATTCCGATGATCGGAAGAGAAACAGCCTGCGCCACCTGATAAACCATGCGGACTGCGATCGGCTTCACTGCCGGACCTGACATTCCACCGGTCTTGTTTGCCAGTGCGAAGGTCCTTCTGTTAATATCGATCTTCATTCCTGTCAGAGTATTGATGAGGGAAAGAATATCTGCGCCGCCTGCTTCTGCTGCCTTCGCCATCTCTGTAATGTCAGTCACATTCGGGCTGAGTTTCATGATGATCGGCTGTTTTGCATACTTCTTAACTTCCTTAGTGATCGCTTCCAGAGCTTTCGGGTCCTGTCCAAAAGCAATTCCACCTTCTTTGACATTCGGGCAGGAAACATTGATCTCAAGGAGGTCAAGCGGTTCATTTCCCAGACGCTCTACAACTTCACAGTAATCCTCGGTGCTTTTTCCACATACATTCACAACGATCTTTGTGTCATACTGCTTCAGAAACGGAATGTCTCTCTTACAGAAAAGGTCGATTCCTGGATTCTGAAGTCCGATTGCATTCAGCATACCGCTTGCTGTCTCTGTTACTCGCGGTGTCGGGTTTCCCGGCCACGGCACATTGGCAACACCCTTGGTCACAACTGCACCAAGACGGTTCAGATCTACAAACTCACTGTATTCGGCTCCGGATCCAAAGGTTCCGGAAGCTGTCATTACAGGATTTTTTAATTCTACTCCCGCAAGAGTCACGCCTGTTTTTATCATAACTCTACCTCCGTGCTTAAGAATACCGGGCCATCCTTGCAGACACGTTTGTTGTGCACCTGAGAATGTGCGTCGATTTCTTTTGATCTGCAGACACATGCAAGACAGGCTCCAACGCCGCATGCCATACGCTCCTCCATGGAGATCCAGCATGTGATATTTTTTTCTGCTGCATATTCCTTGAGGGCACGAAGCATAGGTGTCGGTCCGCAGGCAAAGATCACCTCTGCTTCCAGGGCTTTCTCCTTGATTGCGTTGAGGACATTCCCTTTGGTTCCTGCACTTCCATCCTCTGTCGCCACATAGACATCTGCATATTTCTCAAACTCATCATTCAGAAAAAGCTCATCTCTGTAGCCGAGAACGGCTGTCTTCTCTGCCTTAAGTTCTTTGGCAGTCTGAAGCATCGGCGGAATTCCGATGCCTCCTCCGATCAGGAACACTTTCTTTCCTTCAGCTTCTTCAAGCGGAAATCCGTTACCGAGAGGTCCCATTGCCTCCACCTGGATTCCAGGGTGAAGTCTGGAAAATTCCTCTGTTCCTGTATTTTTGCCTGTCACACGATATACAAGACGGATCCTGCCATTCTCTCTGTCAATCTCGCAGATACTGATCGGACGCGGAAGGAGTTTGCTTCCATTTCTTGTGTATAAGGATAAAAACTGTCCCGGTCTGGCAGCTTCTGCCATACGGTCAGCCTGAAGCCACATACTGAAGATCCCTGTGCCGATCTCCTCCTGACTTACGATCTTAAGACTTTCTTTTGTCTTTGTGCTCATTTGTCTTCCTCCAAAAATCATCTTAGCGGTTGTTAAGTGCTCCGCTGATATCCTCGATCATCACCTCTACTGCCTTACGGGATGCATCTGCATAGTTCAGTTCTCCGAAAGATGCGTATGCTTCCTGCTTGTATGCAGCAATGATTCCTCTGGAAGAGTTTACGATCGCGCCGAGTCCGTCTTCATTAAAGAAGTGAACAAGATCTGCGCCCTTGCCGCCCTGTGCACCGTATCCAGGTACAAGAATAAATGTCTTCGGCATCAGTTTACGGAGGATTTTGCCCATTTCCGGATAAGTTGCTCCGACAACAGCTCCGATGTAGCTGTATTCTTTGCCCATGTGGTCTTCACCCCACTGTGCAACCTTCTCTCCTACCCATTCATAAAGCGGTCTGCCATCGATCACTCGATCCTGAAATTCACCGCTTGATGGATTAGATGTTTTGACAAGGATAAAAAGTCCCTTGTTTTCTTCTTTGCAGACATCGATGAATGGTTTCACACCATCAGATCCGAGATATGGATTGACTGTTGCAAAGTCCTCATCAAATCCGGCATATTTCTTACTTCCTACCTGCACATGTCCGAGATGTCCGACTGCATATGCTGCGGATGTAGATCCGATGTCACCTCTCTTGATATCGCCGATCACTACAAGGTCTTTGGATTTGCAGTAATCTACGGTCTTTTTATATGCCTGAAGCCCTGGAATCCCGAACTGTTCGTACATTGCGATCTGCGGTTTCACTGCCGGGATCAGATCATAAGTTGCATCAACGATGCCTTTGTTAAACTGCCAGATTGCCTCTGCAGCACCTTCCAGTGTCTCCCCGAATTCCGCAAACGCATTCTCCTGGATATGCTTCGGAATATAGTTCAGCATCGGATCCAGTCCTACTACGATCGGTGCATTTGTTTTACGGATTTTTTCAATAAGTTTGTTAATCATAACGGCTCCTCCTGGAATTTATCTTTGTAATTATTTATGTACAATTACGTTATCACCAACATCATACACGAAATATTTGATTTAATAAAGTCTTTTTTAAATAACCTTGACAATTTTATCCACCGGATATATAATTCAGTCATAGACCAATAGATTCTTAATGTAAAATCACTAGTTTTTAGAGATTATATATTATTAATATAGTCTGTAAAATCTGGTGATTTTTGTCGTCAGATGGTCTTTTAACTTTTTATTTTTTATGGAGGTAACATCATGAACAAGGGAACTGTAAAATGGTTCAACGCAGAAAAAGGCTATGGTTTCATCACAGGAGAGGATGGAGCTGACGTATTCGTACACTTCTCTGCAATCAATGGCGAAGGATTCAAATCCTTAGACGAAGGACAGGCAGTAACTTATGATTTAACAGAAGGCGCTCGCGGAATGCAGGCTGCTAACGTTACAAAATTATAATTAACATCCGATACT
Organism: Blautia intestinihominis; assembly: GCF_040096655.1. Taxonomy (NCBI): domain Bacteria; kingdom Bacillati; phylum Bacillota; class Clostridia; order Lachnospirales; family Lachnospiraceae; genus Blautia; species Blautia intestinihominis. Next base: position 20,235 of record NZ_JBBMEI010000019.1, read on the forward strand.
TCAGGTTTTATAACCATTCAACAAAAAACCCCAGCTGGATCAGCCGGGGTTTTTTATTGTTCATTTTCATTTGGCTTATTGTGTATCGGAAGAAAGTCCTGACACATAATTATCGATCGCTGAAGTATCTACAACCGTTTCCTTCACTACGGAAGCTTCCTTGGCAGTTATCTTTGCATATGCGGAAAATCCGATCCATGCAACCATACACACACAGATTGCTACCCATGCAAGGATCTCTAATCTGTCGATCAGTTTCTCTTTTCTGGCTGCTCTGCTGCGGTTGTTCTTACCAGCTTTGTAGCTGTCTACTTTTTTCTGACTCATTTGCGAATCTCCTTTGCTGCATATAAGTACTCATTGCATTATAGCACAGGAAAGTCCAAAAGTGAAGTACCTTTCCGGGATATTCCAGGCTTATACGGCAACGATCACGCCTCCGTCATTTGCATACATGCTGCTTACACCTGCAGTATCCAGGATTACAATATCCTTCACGTTCATGCGCTCCTGAAGTGCATTTCGAAGAAGGACTGCTCTCTCATGGCAGTTGCAGTGTGAGATCGCGAGTGTCTTGGTTTCACTATTCTGTGTCTTGGCTACGATCTGTTCTGCCATTTTGACCAGTGCTTTATTCATTCCGCGCGCCTGATCAAGCTGACAGATACTTCCTTCATCTGTAGATCCCATGACCGGTTTGATCTTCAGTGCGCTGGCAACAAGTGCCTTTGCTTTGCTGAGTCTTCCATTCTTGCGAAGTGTTTCCAGATTATCCAGTACAAAGAAGGTGTGCTGTCCTGCAATATATGCATCCACAGTCTCAATTACTTTCTCAAAGGAATACCCGGCTTCTTCACACTCCTGGATCTTCATCGCGATCAGGGTCTGACCGACAGAAGCCGATCTGGAATTAAAAACATGGATCTGTCTGCCCGGTTTCTCCTCATTCAAAAGATTACTTCCCAGAACTGCACTGTTATAAGAACCGCTGAGTTCTGCTGAGAGTGTCACTGCATAGATATGATCTGCTTCACAGTCAAAAGCCCTCATATAACGTTCCGGAGAAGGACACGCTGATTTCGGGCACTCCGGGCATGCAGCTACTTTCTTAAGGAAATCTGCCTGATCAAAAGTCTCATCATCTATAATATTCTCGCCGCCTACATTCAAAGTAAGCGCTACCGATTCAAAATGTTCATTATTCTTCCATTCTTCTAACAATTCACCGCAACTATCTATAATAATCTTATAACTCAATTATATCGTCCTCTTTCCCGTAATATGTAGTTTCGAATACCACATCTATATTAACATATAGCCCATTGTTTGAAAAGAGTTTTTGTAAAAACTATATTCTTTTTTTCAGTTCTGCTTTATAATAGAAGCAACAGTAAACAGAAAGGAGTTCTTTAATGCTTGCACTCAAGATCAATACTACCAAAGCTTTTATGCACAAATTACTGATCGGAGATACCTTCCATATATTTTCTCTGGCCGAAGCATCCATTACAACCTTTAACCAGTTCCATATAGACGGAAAACTGCATATGGATTTTTTTGACACTGATACTGCACAGCAGTTATCTGAAAACGGTGACATTTACTCTTCCTGGAAAGATGTAAAATCCTATTGTTATTCCATCATACGGGGAAAGCTCCCGCCTCTCCAGTTTAAATTTGTAATGCGTCTTTCGCCCCAACAGATGATGCTTCTTCCTCTTTCAGAAGCCCCGTCTGTTCCCGCCGATGGAATTTCGGATCTGTTCCTGAATATTCAATACAAAAACCATGAATTATTCTGTACAACGGGTACCTTTTCCAGACTTTTTACACTGGACAAAACTTTCGAAACTACATGGGATAATGCTGTGATGAATTTTTTCAGAGGACATCAGATTGATTTCACCATATTATAATCTGGATATAATTTTCTGTCAGAATGCGTCGTCTCAATTTCCATCTGCATCAGATAATATGCCATCATATCTATAAATTCGCTGTTTGTCGGCTTATAACGCAATGGATAACCGGCAATTTCATTCATGGCTTCTTTATTTGATTCCCAACAGACATTGATCACCGTTCGGATATCATGTTCCACATTTACCGGTGTGGACTTAAACTGTTTTGCCAGGGATGGATATATATCTTTTGTGATTTTTATAGGATGATCCTGAATTTCCATGAACATTCTTACCGCTTCTGCCACATAGCAATAACCTTTATATTTGGAAGTTACTCCTAATTGCCGTATCAACCGATATACTTTTCTCATACCTTTTTCCCTCCGGTTTTTTCTTTCTCAATATTATACGACATATTTTGCTTCATTTCTCATATCCTAGCAAAATAGTCTTTCCTCGATAAAAGATTACATTTCCGGAAAAATATCTCGATTTTTCGACAAAAACAACATCTACATACAAAAATAGCATAAAAATTTTTGTACCATTTGTCAATCATGCAAAAGAAATTCCCGGATGTGGTTTTTGACTGTTGTCCACATCCGGGAATTTGGAAATTAATCTTACATTTTCTAATGAAATTTTATTTAGCAATCATCATCAGGATGTCATTGCTTCTCTGAACAAACTTGGTCATCTCATCTGGCGAAAGCTGTTTATGGCTGATCATAGCCAGATCATACAGTTGCTCGCAGATCACTGCTGCATGTTCAGACTCCTGATTCTTGCCGAGGAACTGTACCAGCGGATGGTTTGCATTGAGTACCAGTGTCTCCTGTCCACCAAACATGGACGGATCCATTCCATACATGTTGTACATCTTCATCATATCCTGCATACGGCGGCTTTCCTCAGAAAGCATCATCATTGCAGCTACGGAGTCATTCTTGAGGTTCTCTACTTTGACTTCGAGTTTCTCTTTGCCAAGGCTCTTGCGGAACAGATCTGTCAGAGTCTTTGTTGTCTCTTCATCTGCAGCGCCCTCTCCCTTGAGTTCTTCTGTAAGATCAGCATCAATTCTCTTGAACTGGATGGTCTGATCCTTCTGCTCAAGATGAGAAATGAAGGCAGTGTCGATATTGTGTGACAGGATCACTGCATTCTTGCCTGCTTCCTTGAACATGTTGATGTACTGGCTCTGCTGTACCGGATCTGTTACATAGAAGATGGTTGTCTTCTCCGGCTCTTTGTTCTCATCATCATCTTTCTTTTCTTCTGACTCTGCTTCTTTTGTTTCGGAAGTTTCTTCTGTTTCTTCTTTCTTGTTCTGCTCGATGCAGTCCTTGAGAGTCATATATTTGTTATCCAGGTCTTTGAACAGAATGTAGTCATGCAGTTTCTCTGCAAACTTCGCATCCTTGATGCAGCCATATTTGATGAACGGGCTGATGTCATCCCAGTATTTCTCATAGGATTCACGGTCAGTCTTGCACATGCCTGTCAGCTTGTCTGCAACTTTCTTGGAAATGTATTCAGAAATCTTCTGAACAAATCCGTCATTCTGCAGGGCACTTCTGGATACGTTCAGCGGAAGATCCGGGCAGTCGATCACGCCTTTGAGAAGGAGCAGGAATTCCGGAATGACTTCCTTGATATTGTCTGCGATGAATACCTGGTTGTTGTACAGTTTGATGGTTCCTTCGATGGAATCATATTCTGTGTTGATCTTCGGGAAGTACAGGATACCTTTGAGGTTGAACGGATAATCCATGTTCAGATGGATCCAGAACAGAGGCTCCTTGTAATCCATAAATACTTTGCGGTAGAAATCCTTGTAATCCTCATCGCTGCATTCATTCGGATGTCTCATCCACAGCGGATTCGGATCACTTAAGGATACCGGGCGTTTGTTGATCTTTACTTTGTCCTTTGCAGGTGAAACTTCTACGACTTCTTTCTCGCCGTTTTCGTTTTCCTTTTCTTCTGTCTTGGCGTCTTCGTGGATGTGTTCTACAACTACATCGTCATCGCGAAGTTCAGATTCATCAATCGTCTCATATTCCTGCTCTGCGTTTGCTTTGGACAGGTAGATGTTCACCGGCATAAAGGAACAGTATTTCTCGATTACTTCACGCATGCGGTATTCATTACAGAACTCCAGGCTCTCTTCGTTCAGGAATAAGGTGATCTCTGTACCTGGTGTGGTTCTGTCGCCGTCCTGCATATCATATTCTGTACCGCCATCACAAGTCCAGTGTACTGCTGTTGCTCCATCCTTATAGGAAAGTGTATCAATGTGCACCTCATCAGCAACCATGAATGCAGAATAAAATCCCAGTCCGAAATGTCCGATCATCTGGTCATCTGTTGTTTTATCTTTGTATTTCTCAAGGAATTCTGTTGCACCGGAAAAAGCGATCTGTGTGATGTATTCTTCTACTTCATCACCAGTCATACCGATACCGTTATCAATGAATTTCAGGGTTTTGGCATCCGGATCCACTACTACCTGAACTGCTGCTTTATAGTCATCCGGGAAAGTGTACTCTCCCATTACTTCCAGTTTCTTAAGTTTGGTGATCGCATCACATCCGTTGGATACAAGCTCTCTTACAAAGATATCATGGTCTGAATACAGCCATTTCTTTATGATAGGAAAAATATTTTCACTGTTAATTGACAAATTTCCATGTTTTGCTGCCATAAAAAACACGCTCCTTTGTTTTCGTAATTTCATTTTTTATATATACTAATACCATTTTTTATAAAAGTCAAGGAAAAATTAGCACTCATTTGAAATGAGTGCTAACAAAATATATTTTATTATTTCTTTTTCTTCTTGTAATAGATCACGCCGTATACAGCTCCTGCTGCAATAATCAAGATGACCACAAATGGAATGATATCCGTTGGATCATTTGTCTTGACAGATTTTTTCTGATTTGCAGATGGAGTAAGATTTGTTCCCGGTGCTGTGACCTTCGCCTCTGAAATACTGAAAGCTACCTGTTTGGTATCCTGACTGTCAGTATTTTTCCAGTTTTTGCCATTGTACTGCTGCTGCTGGAAAACGACTTTCAATGTATAATCACCGCTCTTGGAAAGTCCGAAGCATGCTGTATAAGGAGCTTTATCCCATGCATTTGTATTGATGACAGTCCAGTTCAGCGGAACATAACGGATATCACCTTTCTTAGGAGAATTGTTGTCCATTCCTGCTCCTACTGCTGTGAAAGAGATTTTGGACTGAGTTGTATAAACGCCATTTACCTCAATTCCTGTTATCTTATTATCATCTGCGGAGACAGTCTTTGGTGTATAGGCTTCTACATTTACTTTAACATAGGCTAACAGATCTATATTATTGTTATTGTCCACGCCATCCGGAAGTGTTACTGCTCCTTTGACTGTAAAACTCTGTGCTGCTGTATCAGCGGCATTATAAGAACAGTTCTTGACATCCCAGGCTACTTTGGCTTTGGCCTTTCCTCCGGTAGTCTCGATCACTACTGTGGACGGCAGTTTCAGCTTCTGTGCATCTTTGGCTGTGCCATTTGCAATTCCGCTGATCTCTGATGGATTCTGGATCTTTGTAAGAGAAACAGTTCCTTTGAGTACCTGGAAGGATGCCTTGCACACAGTTTCTGTCGCCGCTGAAGCAATCGTGATATTTTCCTGATAACTATTTACGTCCAGGCCATCCTTCGGTGCTACTGTAAATACCGCTGATTCTCCTGGCTGGATTGTCAGTCCGGTGGCTGCTGTTATCGTGAAATATTTTGCAGAAGGCTGTACAAGTGTCTCTGCCACATTTCCATTGTTTGTAACAGTGATCTGCTGTGCACTGACTCCGCTGTATCCTTTCTTTGCACTTGCAAAATCAAGTGTATCTGTTGAGATTCCAAGACTGTGGCTCGCTGTATTTACAGTAACCGTTGCCGTGATCACGATCCCCTGTCCGGAAGTTGTATCATTGATCGTAAATGCCTCTGTATAGGTACCGGCACTCAGCCCATTCTTCGGGCGCACGGTAAATGTTGCTGTACCTCCATTTGCACTGATTTCCTGTGCAGATAATGCCGCATCAAAATATTTAATTTCTCCCTGATCACTGTATATATCTGACAGAACTGCATCTGCATTGCCTTCATTGGTCAGTGTGATCGTCTGTGCCTGCGGTGCCTCTGTATAGCCTTCTACGACACTGCCAAAATCTGCCGCGCCTGTATCGGCATTTACCTTACTCACTGCCGGTACCTGTGTCGGTTCCGATGTTGGTGTATCCTGTGGTGTCTCCGTCGGCTCCGGTGTCGGTGTATCTTGTGGTGTCTCTGTCGGTTCCGGTGTCGGTGTATCCTGCGGCACCTCCGTCGGTTCCGGTGTATCTTCACTTTCGACAGTCATTTGTGCTTTGAAAGAAGCTGTTGCTCCTTCTTCTGTCTTATATGTGATCGTATCCTCATAACTGCCAGGCTCTGTTCCAACCCGCGGTGCGATCCATACCTGTACGCTCTGACCGGCTTCCAGAGGCTCGGTGATATCCTGGACTGCAAAATGCTCCGGGCTTATATCTATGAAATTCAGAGTTTCTGTACCGGTATTTTTGATGGTCACATACTGTGCCTGTTCGTCTTCCTGTCCTGAAACAACCGTGCCAAATGCCAAAACATCACTGCTTCCGTCGCCGACTTCTGCTTCTGCCTGATAAGATGCCTCATCTGTATCTGACGGACTTTCTGTTTCTGTATTATCTTCTGTGTTATTGTATGTTCCATCTTCTTTTGCTTCCGGGATTCCTTCTACAGAAGTGCTTCCAGCCTCCTCTGAATCCTGTTCGTTCTTTTCTGTGCTGCCAGTTTCATCCGCAGGCTGTAATTCTTCCTGATATTCGTTCTGTTCCAGTTCTTCTTCAGAGTTTTCATTCTCCTGCTCTGATGATTCTGCATCATTTGTTGCTGCCGGAATGCCATCTACAGATTCTGATCCGGCCTCGTTATCATTCGCTGCCTCCGGAATTTCCTGTGTTTCCTCTGATGAAGCATCCTCTGCTGTGGAGGTATCCTGATTCTGTTCCTCTGTTGAAGCTTCTGTATTCTGTTCTGTTTCTGCTGCTTTAGGATCTGCTGTCTCTGTAACAGTCGCTGTCACAGCTGTCAGACTGCCGCTGAATCCCTTATCCTCCAAACCGGTAATCGTCAGAACGATCTTTGAATCTATATCATCTTTGGTGATCGTATAAGTTTTTTCTTTACTGAGGGATTTCAGTTCAGGTTTCTCTCCCTGCTGTTCTTTCTTTTCATCATCGGAAGTTTTGCGAAACCACTGATAACTGACACTGTCCTCTGTTATCCCTTCGTTCTTTATCCCCTGCATATCTGCTTTCAATGTCGTTCCTGCTACTGCCGTGCCCTGGATCTTGAGCTGTCCATCCAGCACAGCGGCGGTTGTCTCTGCAAATACTGTCACCGGCAGCAGCGACAATATCATAAACACAGACATAATGATCGCCAGAAATCTCCTTCTGTTCATAATTTTCCTCCTTTTTGGGTTTCTATCACAAATATTCACGGATATGACCCTTTTATTGATACTATATTCCCCACTTCCCGTATCGTCATTATAGCATGACAGGGAAAGGCTATGTAATTTCTATTTTACATAACCTTTCCCTGTCATAAAAAATTTCTACTTCAAATATCGGCTCACCCTTCTACCAGAAGATATCCGCCTGACGGAAGAACAAATACTTCACTTGCATCTTCCAGTTCCTCATCTGTCATTCCACTGATGTCTGCACCTGCTTCATCAAAGTATGCACGTACTTCTTTGAGCGTTTTCAGCTCTACCGCCATACAGTCTTCAAGGAATTCTTCTGCTTCCTCATAGGAAGATGCAACTGCTTCGTCAAAAAGCTGTCCCTGGTTTTTGAGAAATGTTTCTACGCTTTCTTCTGTATACATTATTTAATTACCTCCTCTATGTTTCCACCTGCGCGGATCAGTTTCTTAAGAATATATTCTACGCGCTCTGTCTGATAAGACGCTGCTTTTTTGACCCCCGGCTTCGCGTGAGCCATGGCAAAACTGTATGGTACGGATTCCAGCATCGCAATGTCATTATACTCATCACCAAACACAATACATTCTTCCGGTCTGATACCAAGCAGTTTCTGATATTCCCTGAGACCTTTTGCCTTATTGGTCTCAAACGGGATAAAATCAACCCAGGCAAAACCGGATGTCACTACCGTACATCTGTCTCCGAACCGTTCCTTCCAGTACCGGATAGAATCCTCCTGGATTCCTTCCCTTTCGTATACAGCTACTTTCATGCATGGCTCTGTTATCTCATCAAAGCTATCGATCTCTTTGCAGTTATTTTTGACCACATTCAGCATCAGGTCTCTGTAATGCTCTGTCTTTGGACGGATGTAATAAAAATCCTTAGTCGAACAGGTAAAGTCGGCATCCTTCTTATCATAGATCGCTTCTACGATTTCTCTGACAAGTTCCTTCGGAAAGCTGTCCTGATAGAGTACTTTCTCATTCTGGATCGCCAGACCGCCGTTTTCAGCAATAAACGCCATGTCATCCACCACCGGTGCAAACATGCGCTTCATATTTGCATACTGTCTGCCGCTTGCTGCCACAAACAAAATGCCAAGTTCTTTTAGTTCTTTTATTAATGGAAAAAGTTCTTCCGGCAGACTCTGCGCTCCGTTGAGCAGCAAAGTCCCATCCAGATCACTTGCAACCAGTTTGATCATGATTCAGTTCCTCATATATCTTAAGTAAATCTTCTGGTTTCTCCGCAACGATTTCTGCACCGCTGCTTTCAAGTTCTTCTCTGTCACGGAATCCCCATAAAGCACCGATCGTATGCATGCCTGCCGCTGTACCGGTTTCCATATCTGTCCTGGTGTCTCCGATATACATACACTCTTCTGAAGAAGCACCGAATTCTGCTGCTGCTTTAAGCGGACCGTCCGGTGCCGGTTTCCTGCGGATCGCATCGCTCTGTCCGATCACCAGGTCAAAATATCCCGGGAACATCTTGTCGATCACCTTGACTGCGGCTATATGCGGCTTGTTGGAGCAGACAGCAAGCTTCACTCCTGCATTCTTCAGTGTCTGAAGTGTGTCCCTGATTCCTTCATACGGAACTACCTTATATAAAGGATCCTCGTCAAATTTCTTTCTGTAAAGAGCCCTGCACTCCTCAAAATGGGTAAGTTCCGGGTCTCCGGCATCTTTGAGGCAGCGGCGTACCAGCATATCTGCTCCCTCACCGCTGTAATATTTAAAATTCTCTGTCGGCTGTTCCTTAAGTCCCATTCCCCTGAGGATCTCATTGGCAACGTATGCCATAGAATCCAGTGTATTTGCCAGGGTGCCGTCCAGATCAAAAATACATGCTTTTATCATGATCTTATCCTCGTAATTCTATTCCATGTTTCTTCGTTTCGTAAAACAGTCTGCCCACAGGAAGGCCTACTACATTTGTATAGTCCCCGCGGATTCCCTTTACATAAGCACCAAATCCGCCCTGGATACCGTAGCTTCCTGCCTTGTCCATCGGTTCGCCTGTTGCTACATATGCCCTGATCTCTTCCTCGGAAACCGGATAGAAAGAAACATCTGTACATTCTGCAAAAGTGATCGTTTCCCATTTGGAATCCTTACGTTCCATAACTGTCACTCCGGTATAGACCTGATGCGTATTCCCCTGGAGCATGGATAATGTATTTACCGCATCCTCTTCATTCTTTGGTTTGCCAAGGATCTTATTATCAAAAGATACGATCGTATCTGCTCCCAGAATGACCGTTCCTTCTTCCATGTCAAATTTCAACGCCGTCGCCATTGCTTTCTGCAGGGACAGTTCCTTTACGATGTCTTCCGGAATCTCCTTCGTGATCTTTTCCTCGCTGTTCCCAGGACATACCTGAAAGATCACTCCGGCATTCGCCAGAAGTTCTCTCCTTCTCGGAGATGCCGAAGCAAGTATGATTTTTCTCATAATTCAAGTCTTCCTTTACTTTTCTTCTGTTCCAGTATACCCTGTCCCTTTCAAACTGGCAACTATCAAAATAGCAAAAAGTATTCCTCAAAAAAGATCAAAAAAAGTTAAAATAAAGTGTTGACAACTTCTTGTACTTCTGTTAATATTATCAACTGTGAGCGGCAGATAAACGCTTCACAAAGTAATTGCTGATGTGGCTCAGTCGGTAGAGCGTCGCCTTGGTAAGGCGGAGGTCACGGGTTCGATTCCCGTCATCAGCTTTATTTTTTTGCCTATTTTACAGTGTTTTCGGTTACTTTTTCAGCACATCCCTCTTATCCCCTCACCATCTCACACTCATCTTGCACAGTGATACCTGCAAGCCAGCATATAGATATTTTCATCATCTATCTGATAAATAAGCCTGTCCTTATCATTAATGCGTCTTGACCAAAATCCTGCCAAATTACCTGTCAATGGTTCCGGCTTACCGATTCCCTGATTACCATTCCTGCATATATCCTCTATCAGAGCATTAATCTTCTTCAGTGTCTTTTTGTCTTCTGTTTCCCAGTAAACGTAGTCTTCCCATCCGTTCTGTGTGAACACTTTATTCATCATTCAACCTCTTTTAACTTATGAATACCTGCTTTTCCTGCCTGTAACTGTTTCTTTGATTCCATGATCCAGTCATAATTTGCCCGATCTTCCATAAGATAGAGATTTTCCATAAGATTATTGTAGGATTCTTCCGACATCATTACCACGTTTCTATTGTTTTTGCGAGTAACTATCATGGTTTCGTAATCATCTGTGACCTTATCCATATAATTTTTCATATTCTCTCGTAAATTTGTATAGTTCACCGCTAACATATGCAGTCCTCCTTTTCTGTACAGTATTCTGTACTTTTATTATACGTACAGTATATGCGGCTGTCAATGATCTATACGAAAGCTGACCAAAAAGAGAGGCAACTGAAAACTCAATTGCCTCTCTCTGATATGCTTCTCTCTAAAATATTGTCGGATTGTATAATACCGTTTCTTCGCCTGTTTCATTCTGTTATTTGTCATATGTGTGGGATTTCCTCCTTGTTTTATTTTGAATTATGTTATACAATATAAAAGTTATTTAACTTTCTATACACTTTGCATTTATACTGTGATATAATGCAAAGTAATCAAAACCAGATTTTCGATGAAAACCTTGTATTTTCTTGATTTTTTGACTGTTAGGATAATCAAAAGTAATCAAGCCGAAAGTCTGGAAACCATTGAATCACTCAGGAGGGACAGAGATGGAAAACGAAACTGTTTCCAAAAATTTTATTGAGAACATCATTGACGAGGATCTGGCCGAAGGTGTTTATGATACCGTACACACCCGTTTCCCACCGGAACCGAACGGGTACCTCCATATCGGACATGCCAAATCCATTCTTTTAAACTATGGACTTGCACAGAAATACAACGGCAAATTCAACATGCGTTTCGATGATACCAACCCGACCAAAGAAAAGAGCGAATTTGTAGAGTCCATCAAAGCGGACATCAAATGGCTCGGTGCTGACTGGGAAGACAGACTTTTCTTTGCGTCTGATTATTTCCCGCAGATGTATGAAGCTGCTGTCAAGCTCATCAAGAAGGGCAAAGCTTATGTCTGCGATCTGACTGCCGATCAGATCCGCGAATACCGTGGTACTCTTACAGAGCCAGGCAAAGAAAGCCCATACCGTAACCGCAGCGTCGAAGAAAACCTTCAGCTTTTTGAAGAAATGAAAGACGGCAAATACCAGGATGGAGAGAAAGTTCTCCGTGCCAAGATCGATATGGCATCCCCGAACATGAACATGCGTGACCCGGTCATCTACCGTGTTGCTCATATGACTCACCACAGAACCGGCGATACCTGGTGCATCTATCCAATGTACGACTTTGCTCATCCGATCGAGGATGCGATCGAGGGAATCACACATTCTATCTGTACACTGGAATTTGAGGATCACAGACCGCTTTATGACTGGGTAGTAAGAGAACTGGAATACCCGCAGCCACCGAAGCAGATCGAATTTGCAAAATTATACCTGACAAACGTTGTTACCGGCAAGCGTTACATCAAGAAACTTGTTGAGGACGGCATCGTAGACGGATGGGATGATCCGCGTCTCGTTTCCATCGCCGCTCTCCGCAGAAGAGGTTTCACTCCGGAATCCATCAAGATGTTCGTTGAACTCTGCGGTGTATCCAAGGCCAACAGTTCCGTTGACTACGCTATGCTTGAATACTGTATCCGTGAGGATCTCAAGTTCAAACGTCCGCGTATGATGGCAATCCTTGATCCGATCAAACTCGTGATTGACAACTATCCGGAAGGTCAGGTTGAATACCTGGAAGCTCCGAACAACATGGAAAACGAAGCTCTCGGAACACGTAAGCTTCCATTTGGCAAGGAGCTTTATATCGAGCGTGAGGACTTCATGATCGAGCCTCCACGTAAATACAAGAGACTTTTTGTAGGTGCTGAAGTTCGTCTTATGAACGCTTACTTCGTTACCTGTACAGGATATGAAGCAGATGATGACGGTACTGTACGTGTTGTACACTGTACTTACGATCCTGCTACCAAGGGCGGCAACGCTCCTGACGGACGTAAAGTCAAAGGAACGATCCACTGGGTAGAAGCTTCCAATGCAGGCAAAGCAACCGTTCGTCTCTACGAAAACATCGTAGATGAAGAAAAGGGTGTTTACAACAAAGAAGACGGTTCCCTCAATGTGAACCCGAATTCTCTGACCACCGTAACTGCTTATGTAGAGCCAGTTCTTATGGAAGCCAAAGGATACGACAGCTTCCAGTTCGTAAGAAACGGATTCTTCTGTGCAGATATCCACGACTCCAAAGAAGGCGAGCCGGTATTCAACCGCATCGTTTCTCTCAAGAGTTCCTTCAAGCTTCCAAAAGCCTGATCCAGATTTACGCAAAAAGTGCCCCGCCGGCAGTTGATCCGGCGAGACACTTTTTATTTAATGAAATTATTCTTCTGTTTCCTGAACTTCTTCTTTTATTTCTTCTTCAAGAGCTTCTTCAGCCTCTGTTTCCTCTGCTTCTTCTTCCGCAGATTCCTCTACAGCTTCTTCGCTTTCTTCCCATGCTTCAAAGGATTCGTGAGCTTCTTTCTTTTCTTCTTTCTTTTCTTCTTTCTTCGGCTCTTCCTCTTCTTCAAAGTCATCATCGAAATCGTCGTCAAAATCGTCCTCGAAATCCTCGAGAGGTTTCTTCTTGAATGCCAGTGCTGCTACAGCTCCTGCCGCTGCGGCTGCTACGGCTCCGACTGCAACAAATCCCCAATATTTGTTTAATTTTGCCATAATACTCTGCTCCTTTCATATAACAGTTTGTTCTTTGTCACAAAGATTAGAATAATTATACTATTTTTTGTCCCAAAAAGAAAGGGAAAAGTTTCGTATCTTGCCTCTTATCCTCTGAAGTGCATTATCGATCGACTTGGGTGTTTTTCCCATAATCTTTGCGATCTGGATGTAACCATAACCCTTAAGATAATACTCCAGCACCTTGTTTTCCATTGGACTTAATGTCCGGTGGATCTCCTGTTCAAGGCTCCTCGTGCTTTCCTGGTCAATGATGATATTTTCAGGATTTTCCCACCAGGAACCTTCCAGCTCATCCGTTTCCTCCGGTTCTTCACTAAGTGAAATATAGGAGTTCAGAGGCATATGCTTCTGCCGGTTTGAATTCTGGATAGCACTGTAAAGCTGTCGGTCAATGCACATCCCCGCAAATGTCCGAAAAGAAGCATCTTTGTCAGGCTGATAACTCTGTACCGCCTTAAAAAGCCCGATCATTCCTTCCTGTATCAGATCATCGGTCTCACCGCCGATCAGGAACATGGCTCTTGCTTTCTGGCGGACAAATCCTTTGTATTTTTCCATCAGATAATCTGATATCTCTTCCTCACCAGATCTCAGCCTGGTGAGTAATTCTTCATCTGTGCATTTTTCATACTGGCACATAGAGAATCTCCATTTCTTATTTGCTTTCTGCCACGAGACGCTGTCTTACGATCTCATACGCAAGGACACCTGCTGCAACGGATGCATTCAGAGAATCGATATCTCCCTTCATCGGGATAGATGCGGTAAAGTCACATGCCTCTCTCACAAGACGACTGACTCCTTCGCCCTCGTTTCCGATCACAAGACCGATCGGTCCCGTCAGATTCATACGGTACATGCTCTCTCCGCCCATATCTGCACAGACGAACCAGATGCCTTTTTGCTTAAGTTCTTCCATGGTACGTACCAGATTGGTAACTTTGGCAACCGGTGTGTAATTGATCGCACCGGCAGATGTCTTGGCAACTGTGGAAGTCAGTCCGACAGCTCTGCGCTTCGGAATGATAACACCATGTGCACCTGCCAGGTTAGCTGTACGGATGATCGCACCAAGATTATGCGGATCCTCTACATTGTCCAGAAGGATCAGAAACGGCGGCTCACCCTTCTCCTCTGCCTTGGCGAGGATGTCTTCTACGGTGCTGTATTCATAAGCTGCAACCTGCGCGATCACACCCTGATGTGCATGTGTCTCACTGAGCTGGTCCAGTCTTTCTTTGGATACATAATTGATGATCGTGTCTTTTTTGCGAGCCTCTCTTGCGATCGTGCGGACTGGTCCGTCCTGGCATCCATCCAGGATAAAAAGCTTGTCCACGCATTTGCCTGAACGAAAAGCTTCCAGTACCGCGTTGCGGCCTTCTATCTGTTCACTCATAATCTGTCCTCTCCGATTCCCATACGGACAAGTTCAAGCATCCGTGTGTAATCTCCCTTTAAATATAAGTATCCCATCAATGCCTCAAAGCCTGTTGCCCTTCTGTAATCAGCCATGGTTGCATGCTTTGCCATTGTAGGAGAATGTGCGTTGCGGCCTCTGCGGTAGATGTTATGCTCTTCCTCGGTCAGTTTCTCCTCTATCACTTCCATGATCGCTGACTGAGAAGCTGCCTTTACCAGACTGCTTGCTTTTTTGTGAAGCTGGTTGACCGGACAGTTGCCCTTCCTGACAAGGACTGTACGGATGATCAGCTCATAGATCCCATCTCCGATATACGCCAGAGTCAGCGGAGAATAACTCCGCAGATCCTGGTTTTCAAGATGAAACAATTCATCAAGCTGCATCAGATTCGTTTCCATTTTACGCCCTCACGAGTATCTTTCAGTTCGATGCCTTTTTCAAGAAGCAGTCCACGGATCTCATCTGCTCTTGCGAAATCTTTGGCTTTTCTTGCTGCCTGACGTTCTGCGATCAGGTTTTCGATCTCTTCGTCAAGGATCTCTTCTTTCTTCTCAAGAGTCAGTCCGAGAACATCGCAGAGTTTTGTCATAACTTCCAGAGTGTGTGCTGCAAATTCTGCGGAGCTTCCTTCCTGTACATTTGTGTTGGCAAATTTGACAAGTTCAAAGATCGCAGCCAGCGCATCAGCTGTGTTGAAGTCGTCATCCATAGCTTCCTCGAACTTAGTCACAAATGCAGTTTCTTCCTGCATCAGTTTCTTCTCGTCTTCTGTTGCTTCCTGCACAGCCGCTGCTGCCTTGCGGTCGCGAAGTCTTGCTGCTGCCTCTGTGATTCTCTCAAGCGCGTTCTTGGAGGATTCCATCAGGTCTGCACTGAAATTGAGCGGGCTTCTGTAATGTGCGTTCAGCATGAAGAAACGAAGCACCTGCAGATCATACTGTTCACTGATCTCACGGACAGTACGGAAGTTTCCAAGAGACTTGGACATCTTGCGGTTGTCAATGTTCAGGAATGCATTGTGCATCCAGTATTTCGCAAAAGGAACTCCATTGCAGCATTCACTCTGTGCGATCTCATTCTCATGGTGAGGGAACACAAGGTCTTCGCCACCGGCATGGATGTCGATCTCCTCTCCAAGATATTTCTTGGACATAACGGAGCACTCAATATGCCAGCCCGGTCTTCCGTCGCACCATGGAGAGGTCCAGTATGGCTCTCCTTCTTTCTTCGGTTTCCAGAGTACGAAATCCAGCGGATCTTCCTTCTGATCCTCACCGGATACCTGCAGGGAACGGAATCCTGACTGCAGATCATCAAGGTTCTTATGAGAAAGCTTACCGTATTCTTTGAATTTCTTTACACGAAAGTATACAGTTCCATCGGCAACCGGATATGCATAACCCTTGTCGATCAGTGTCTGGATCATATCGATCATTCCGTCGATCTCCTGTGTTGCAAGCGGATGTGTGGTAGCCGGTTTTACGTTCATGCCTGCCATGTCCTTCTTGCACTCTGCGATATAACGCTGTGAAACTTCCTCTGCGCTTACGCCTTCCTCGATCGCTTTCTTGATGATCTTGTCATCTACGTCTGTGAAGTTGGATACATAGTTTACTTCGTATCCTTTGTACTCCAGATAACGGCGTACCGTATCAAAAATGATCATCGGTCTTGCATTTCCGATATGGATCAGGTTGTACACAGTCGGTCCGCATACATACATGCGTACCTTGCCCTCTTCCAGCGGTACAAATTCTTCTTTTCTTCGTGACATTGTATTAAAAAGTTTCATGTCTCTTTCCTCCGATATTATTTTGTAACAAGATCAGTCCTGGATCTCTGTGAGCAGGCAGATTGCCTGAGAAGAAATCCCTTCCCCGCTTCCGGTAAATCCAAGTCCTTCTTCTGTAGTTGCCTTGACATTGATCTTTGATTCCGGGATTCCAAGAGCATCCGCCATATTTTTACGCATCTGCGGAATATGCGGTGCCATCTTTGGTTTCTGGGCGATGATCGTCGCATCAATGTTCCCTACTTCATATCCATGTTCCTTAAGAAGCTCTGACACATGAATCAGAAGCTTCACACTGGAAATCCCTTTGTATTTGGGATCTGTGTCCGGGAAATGTTTTCCGATATCTCCAAGAGCCGCAGCCCCAAGCAAAGCATCCATCACTGCATGGATCAGCACATCCGCATCAGAATGTCCGAGAAGACCCTTTTCCCACGGGATCTTGACTCCCCCGAGGATCAGGTCACTGTTTTCTGTCAGCTTATGTACATCATATCCCATTCCAACTCTCATAATCATTCTCCTTCTATTTCGAGCATTCTGCTGACTCTCAGAAAACTGAGGCGCCGTCTGACATAAGGAGCCAGTTTCAGGCTCTGTGGTATGATTTCCTCTGTGAGTCCGATCTCGTATACACTCTGCTTACATCCAGCCTTATCCATCGCATGAACAAGTTCCTCTTCTCGCGGAAGTTCTTCAATTATATCTGCAATTTCAGAAAGACAGGATTCCAGTCTTGCCGGACTGACTTCCTCCAGTGGATCCGGTGTGTTTTCTTCGATAATTCCCTCCAGCAGATGTTTCTTACCGAATGTTTTTTCAAGAAGTTCTGTATCATCCTCACGTTCTGATAATACCCTGCATCTGCCCTCACGGATTGCTCTGGCAATACGGTTATATTCTCTGAGAACGATCAGGGTTCCAATCGAGACTTTCTCACCGTGAAGCGCATCCAGCGGTCCATTGATCACTTCCATCTCCCACAGATGAGAAAGGTGATGTTCTGCACAGGAAGCCGGTCTGGAATTTCCAACCATCTGCATCGCCAGCCCGGACAGAATCAGCGCATACATCAGTTTCTCACAGCTTTCTCTGTCACCTTGTGCAATATCATCCAGACAGGAGCGTACTGTCCTGAGTGCTTTTTCTTCCAGTTCAATAATCTCATCACAAATGTATTCATCTGTCAGCATATGAGCAATCTTCCAGTCTGCAAGACAGATATATTTTCCAAAAAGATCAGATACACCGGATGCATTCAGCCGTCTCGGTGCCGCTGCAAAAATATTTGAATCAGCATAAACTGCAATAGGCGGTGCCGCCGGCACTGTTTTTTTGAGCCCATTCCAGGTCATTGCTGCAACTGTAGATACGAATCCGTCCACGCTTGCCGCTGTTGGAACGGAAATAAAGGGAATTTTGTACTGAAAAGCCACATAACGGCTGATGTCATGGATCGTACCTGTTCCCACTGCCAGGATCAGGTCTATATCCTCTTCCATGTTATTCTCTACTACTTCGATTGCATGCTGGTCTGCATGAAGACCCTCAGCATCCAGCACAAGTACCTGACATCGGTCATAGATATCTTCCATGATCTCCTCTGTCACCTTGCATGTGTTTGTGTCACAGATCAGAAGCGGTGAAATATATTCCTTGAGAAACCCGTCTGACATTGCTTCTTCCAGCTTCTCCACTACTCCTTCTTCAATTAAAATTTCCTTTACTTCTATATGGTGATTCTTCCCGCACCCACAAGGTCGGGCAAAGTCATCCGTATCGACTCGCATGTAATTTATTCCTCCTGATTATACTCTATTTATCGAAATCTCCAAGTTACTGTTCACTCCACAGTAACATATCCTGTCCTGGAGCAGACAGTATTTACTGGTCATCAGACCAGTTTGTTACAGTTCGATATTATACATGATTTCCTGTCAAAAAGCAACGCAGGCATGCAGGAAACCAAAGATTTACAGGTTGAGGTAATTATAGACCATACTGGAAATATTCTGGATGTTCTGCACTGCATCACCGCCGCTTTTCCAGCCCTCTGACATCACACAGAGAATGTATGTGGTCTTTGCTCCGTACACGATCGCGATATCATGCTGGTCCTCATCTGTCTCACCTGTCTTGTTTGCTGTCGGAACTTCTGCCTTGATCCCTGCAGGGATCTTGCTGGTATTTTCCTGCCGTTTCAGAAGGTCCAGCATCTGTGCAGATGCTTCTTCACTCACGCATTCTCCCCTGTAGATCCGCTCCAAAAGAAGTCCGCAGTCTTTTACCGAAGTCATATTTCTTCCACCAAGACTGATCTTTGCTGAAGAAGACGGATGAAGCGTGCTCTGGTAACTCGTCTCGGAATAGCCTTCTTTTTCGAGATATTCATTGACCTTCTCTGCTCCGTCAAGGAAATCATGTTTTTCCGACTGCAGTCTGCCAAGTTCATTACAGGATTCATTGTCACTGACTGTGATCATGTTTGTGAGGAGATTATCGATTTTTGTCTGTACTGCTGCATTTGCGGCATCGGTCTTCATCTGCTTCGCTTCGTTCTCCAGAACAAGATCCATATCCTCAAACGTCTTTGCCATCACGAAAGCTTTGATAAGACTTGCTGAATACATCGGCTCGTCATTGATCACAAACTCTTCCTCTGTTTCCAGATCCTTGACGTAAACACTCCAGTTTCCATCATAACCGGATACCGTCGCCTCAAGCTGCGGTTCCAGATTTTCAATTCCAAGTGCATCAAGCCCCTGCACTTTGCCTGTTTCATCCACCGGGAATCCATCCGGCGTAGTCCCTGCTTTCTGCTCAAGAACACCATTTGCCCCACCGAAATAATACGTTCCGGAAAACATCTGACCATTCGAAGTCATCTCAAGTTCATGTGTTCCCGGCTCCGTCACCATCCGTCCTGTCTCATCAAAATAATAATAGCCGTCAAAGGTCGTCCCATCCATTGTCAGACCATCTATATATCTCACCTGCGGCGCGGCAGAAAGTTTTCCAAGATTGTTTACCATATAGTATCCGTCAAACGTATACTCTGCCGGCTCTCCCGTTTCATCTGTCCCCATACAGGTAAGCTTGCTGATCTTTACCATATGAGGGCTTGCCGCCAGATAGCATCCGTCCGCATCATGATAATAAAAACCATCCAGTACAGTGCCGTCTATTTCCATTTTGTCAAAATAATGAACAGATACCGCTGTATCCTTGCTTCCGTCTTCTTTGAGGCAGTAAAAACCGTCGCTTTTCATAAGGTATCTGCCGGACCCATCCCCGATCGGCTGAATCTGTGCTTCTTCTGTTACTGACAAAAGACTGTCAGAAGCCGCAGCCACACCCACAGGTGTACCGGCTAATGTCAGACACAGACACAATGCCAGAACCGTTCGTCTCTTCATCTTCTTCTCCTTTTGTATCTATCCCACGATTACTTTTTTGCAAACTGATTGTTCATAGTATACCTGAAATCACACATATGTCAAGCATCCGCGCCATCCTCCTGCTCCGGCTCGGTCCCTTCGTTTCCACAGCTTTCCATTTCTGAAACCTGCTCCCAGAAATCCTTAAGCGATGCCTCCACCGTCCCGATCGTGCACGTTTTTACAGACGACCACTCACGAGGAAAAAGCATCCGGTATTCCCGGTTCATGAAACGTTCATCCATAAGCAGGATCACGCCGATATCTTCCCGGGTCCTGATCACGCGGCCTGCCGCCTGGAGCACCTTGTTCATGCCAGGATAACGATAGGCATAATCAAAGCCTGGCTCCCCTTTCTCGTCATAATATTCTTTCAGGATCTCTCTTTCGCAACCGATCTGCGGAATCCCTGTTCCGACAACCGCCACGCCGATCAACCTGTCACCGATCAGATCGATCCCTTCCGAAAAAATCCCTCCCATGACGCAGAAGCCAAGAAGTGTTTTTTCACCCTGCGCCTGAAATTCTCTGAGGAATTCTTCCCGCTCCCGTTCATTCATTGAAGCCTGCTGACAGATGCAGTCCACCCAGTCAGCCGAAAATTCCTCCTGATAAACTTCAAACACATCTTCCATCAGTTTATAGGACGGAAAAAAGATCATATAATTTCCTTTTTTCTTCCAGGACATCCGCGCAATGTATTCTGCAATCCTGCGGTATTCTTCATACCCTCTTCTGGTGTATCTGCTGCTGACATCGCGGCACAGGAGAAGGCATCTTTTTTCTTCCTCAAAAGGAGAATTTACATACATGCCGAAATTTTCATTTCTGGTACTCAGCATCTTCCTGTAGTAAGCAAGCGGCAGAAGTGTTGCCGAAAAAAATACCGTGCTGACTCCACGGTCCAGGCATCTCTGCAGATTTGCCGCCGGATTTACACAAAACAGTTTCATACGGAACTTTCCGTCTTCATCCGTCGAAACATACGTCACATAATTTTCATCCACCAGTTCTGCAATGTTCAGGAAATCCCGTACCGCAAAATAAAATTTCAGGATTCCATCCACGAATTCCTGTGACGGCGGTTCTTCCAAAAGTTTGTCCATCTCTCCCTGAATACTCAGAAGCGTCACAGGAAGTGTCCCCGCATTTTCCAGCACCTGCCAGGAGGAACTGCTTTCTTCCTTCAGTACTTCCAGTTGTTTTGCAGCTTTGCCAAGCATACGATACAGTCTGCTACTGTGTGCTCTTACGAATCTGCGGGTGCTTTCTATCTCTTCTTTGCACAGGGAAGCACTGTACATTTCTCTTCCACGGTCCACCAGATTGTGTGCTTCATCGATCAGGAAGAGATATTTTCCTTTTATATTTTCCCCGAAAAACCGTTTCAGATAAACATTTGGATCAAACACATAATTATAATCACAGACGATCCCGTCCATCCACACTGCCAGGTCAAGTGTTATCTCAAATGGACAGACACTGTATTTCTCTGCCTGTGCAAGAATCGTCTCACGGTCAAAAGCTTCTTCTTTCGTCCACAGTTCATAGACGGCATCGTTTATCCTGTCATAATGCCCCTTCGCATAAGGACATTTCTGCGGGTCACAGTCCATATCATCACAGAAGCACATTTTTTCTTTTGCTGTGATCGTGATAGATTTGAAGTGCAGACCTTTCCCGCGGAGAATTGAAAATGCATCCTCTGCCACAGTCCGCGTGATCGTCCTGGCCGTCAGATAAAAGACCGTCTCGCCTTTTCCCTGTCCCACAGCACGGACTGCCGGAAAGATTGCAGACATCGTCTTACCGATCCCGGTCGGAGCCTGGATAAAAATCTGCGCCTCTTCTGAGATCGCATGGTAAACTCCGGCGACCATTTCTCTCTGCCCTTTGCGGTATGGAAACGGGAATTCCAGAGTTTCCATGGATGCATTTCTCTCTTTTCGCCAGGCGAGCTGATAAGAGACCCATTTATAGTACTCATCTGTCAGATCCTGATACCATTTCTCCAGTTTTTCTCTGGCGATCGTTTCCCGGAATCTCCGGATTTCCTCCGTATCAAGCTGACCATATGTCATCTGGATATCAATCCTTTCCAGATCATGGGCTTCCATATAGATCCAGCCATAACAGAGTGCCTGTGCACGATGGACCTGCACCGGTTCTTCCAGACTGTCAAGGCTTTTGTAAATTCCTTTGATCTCATCGATACAAACAGTTTCGTTCTCTGCAAAAATACCGTCAGCTCTTCCCTCTACACACAGGATCAGATCTTCATATTCACTTTCTTTTTTGAGCGGAACTTCTGCCTGATAGGTGCTGCCCATCTGTTTCTGGATCTTTCGGTGAAAGCGGCTGCCCTTGAGCATGGCTTCTTTGTCTGCTGCCGTTCCGCTCCTGCTTGTCAGATCACCGCTTCTCAAAATAAATTCTACCAGATTTCGAACTGAAATACGGATTACCGGTTTTTCCATCCTGCTTTCTCTCCTGCTTCCCATACATTCAAAAAGGCACATATCCTTTCTCTGAATATGTGCCCGCTCCTGCCAAACTTCTGATACAGTTATGCTACTGCAAATTTGTCCATAACTTTATTGAATTTCTGGCTCTCTCCATAACATCTGACTGTCAGTTCCCGTGTAAGATCCATGCTCAGGATTCCCAGAAGAGACTTGGCATCAATGATGATACGGTTATAAGAAATATCAATATCAAAGCTGCATTTTGCCGCCTCGTTCACAAATTCCTGTACATCTTCTGTCGCGTTTAATTTAATCTGTCTTGTAATCATATAATTCCTCCTCGTGTTCTGACTCAAGTGCAAAAAGACCCGGTTTCCCGGATCTTTTTATTTATTAGATCTGTGTCAGAACAAAAATGTCGTAAATTGCCTTCAATGCTGTCTCAAAATCTCTGTTTTCAACACCGATGATGATATTCAGCTCACTGGATCCCTGGTCGATCATCTTTACATTGACATGTGCATGTGCCAGAGCTGCAAATACACGCGCTGCAGTTCCTCTCTGGGACTTCATACCACGGCCTACGACTGCGATCAGCGCAAGGTCAGATTCCATCTCCACGAAATCAGGCTGTACTGCTCTGTGGATTCCGGCGATCACCTGCTGTTCTTTTTCTTCAAATTCGTCCTGATGAACATAGATCGTCATGGTATCAATACCGGACGGTACATGCTCAAAGTTGATTCCCTGGTCTTCAAATACCTGGAGAACCTTTCTTCCGAAACCAACTTCGCTGTTCATCATGGATTTCTCAATATTGATAGAGCAGAATCCCTTCTTACCTGCGATACCTGTGATCACATATTTCGGTTTACGGCATGTGCTCTCTACGATAAAGGTTCCTTTATCCTCCGGACGGTTGGTGTTACGGATGTTGATCGGGATTCCCTCTTTACGGACAGGGAAGATCGCATCCTCATGAAGAACAGTTGCACCCATGTAGGAAAGCTCTCTCAGCTCACGGTATGTGATGGTCTCGATCACTGCCGGATTATCCACGATCCTCGGATCTGTTACCAGGAAACCGGAAACATCTGTCCAGTTCTCGTAGATGTCTGCATGGATCGCTTTGGCTACAAGAGAACCTGTAACATCAGATCCACCTCTGGAGAAAGTCTTGACAGTTCCGTCTTCCATACCACCATAGAATCCCGGAATAACTGCCTTTTCGCATTTCTGAAGACGTTTTGCAAGAAGTTTGTCTGTCTTGTCTGCATCAAAGTTTCCGTTCTTGTCAAAACGGATCACAGTTGCGGCATCTACGAATTCATATCCGAGATATGCAGCCATCACTTTACCATTCAGAAACTCTCCTCGGGATGCTGCGTACTCTGCGCCTGCCTGTGCTTTGAAATCAGCTTCGATCTGACGGAACTCTTCCTCGAGGGAAAGCTCAATCTTCAGACCCTTGATGATCTCATAAAAACGTTCTTTGATCTCGTTGAGGATACCTGTAAAGTCAGCACCTGCTGCGGCCTTGTCATAGCATGCATACAAAAGATCTGTTACCTTGGTGTCTCCCGAGTATCTCTTACCCGGTGCAGACGGAACCACATAACGTCTGCTCTCCTCGCTTCTGATGATATCTCCTACTTTTTTGAACTGTTCTGCGTTCGCAAGGGAGCTTCCTCCAAATTTCACAACTTTTTTCATAATAATTCTCACCCTTCTGTGTTCCTCTAAAACTAAAAAGTGCTAAAAGCTGTTTTATATTGTATTGAAAAACAGAAAGTTTTGCAAGTATTTCTTACGAATATTGACGAAAAATCCTGAAAAAATTATTATGCACAGTACTCACGGAGAATACTTTCAAGAGCAGATGCACTGCTGGTGTGGCATCTACATACCGGGATAGATTTTCTTTTTGCTTCTTCAACTGCGCAGTTTACCATCTTATGAGACACCGTACTGGTAAACAGGATCATAAGATCCGGCGCGCCGATCTTTTTCTTCATGGCACCTTTTTCTTTGGCAAAAACTTTCGCTTTACATCCGAATCCTTTGCAGATATCTTCATACTGACATACCATTCTTTCATTTCCACCTACGATCACAATACTCATATTCTCACCTCTTATTTTGTTATTCTAAACTAACTTCATATTTTAAAAGAAAGCGGCTCATTGCGTCCGCTTTATGTTTTCAGTTTCTTTTGGTTAGCTCATGCTAACTATCTAAGAGCATAGTAACATAGATTCCTTTGTTTGTCAAAGGATTTTTCATTTTAATTTTATCACATCACAAACGTAAAGTATTTCTTCTCTGACTTTGAAGTGCACATCGTTCTCTCCATAGGCGATCCCGTAGACTCTCTCCGGGTTCTTCTGGTATCTCGGACGCGGGTCATTGGCGAGCACTTCTATCAGTGCCTCCCTCTGTGATTCCGGGATCTTTTGCAGCAGTTCTTCTGGAAATTCCACTTTAAGGATATGTTCTTCGATATGGTCTGTGAAGCCGCCTTTTGCTTCCGGATGGCTGTCCACATAGGGAAGGTACGGTTTGATATCGTAGATCGGCGTTCCATCCATCAGATCCGCCCCTGAGATGTGCAGGACCGTACCAAGATCCGAATGATATTCAATCTCTTCCAGGCGGACTGATGAGAGTCCCAGACTGTTGGGGCGGAATGGGGATCTGGTCGCAAACACGCCCATTCTTGTATTTCCTCCAAGTCTTGGCGGGCGTACTGTCGGAGACCAGTTCTCGCGTACTGCCTCCGAAAACTGCCAGATGAGCCAGATATAATCGTAATCTTCCAGACCACGGAATGCCTCCGTTACCCGGTATTCCGGCTCAAACACGATCGTTGCCTTTAATGCACTCAGCCGGTTGCTCTGATGTGGGATTCCAAACTTTGTCGGGAAATCATTGTGGATCCTTGCTATGATCTTCATATTATTTTGTTCTGACATGTATTTTTCCTCTGTATTTTCTCTGTAAAAAATAAACAGCAGCCCGGCTGCCATAAGTACTGCCGGGCCGCTGTATGTATTTTAGCTTATCCGATTTCAGCGGTCAATGATTTCTATTTCTGTATCATCTTTGGCATCCAGATTGTTGATGTATTTCCTGGTCTCTGCCACGATCACATTCGAAAGGAGCAGGACCGCCACAAGGTTTGGAAGTGCCATCAGCGCATTCAGGATATCCGCGATCGTCCATACCAGGTTCAGAGAAATGACCGGTGCGATCACTGCCACTGCGATGTAAAGGACTCTGTACGGGATCAGGCCTTTTTTTCCTGCAAAATATTCTACGCAGCGTTCTCCGTAGTATGCCCATCCAAGAACCGTAGAATACGCAAAAGAAATAATTCCAATTACAAGGATCACCGGGCCGAGGACCGGAATCTGCTGGAATGCCAGTGTTGTCAAGACACCTCCGTTTGTGATCTCTCCCATGTCAATCGCCGGATTTTTCATGATGCTTGTGACAAGCACCAGTCCTGTCATCAGACATACGACAACGGTATCCCAGAAAGTACCTGTGCTGGATACAAGGGCCTGACGCACCGGATTTCGTGTCTGTGCCGCTGCTGCTGCGATCGGAGCAGAACCCATACCGGATTCATTGGAAAAAAGTCCTCGTGCGATTCCATACTGCATTGCCATCATGATACCACGGCCAACCAGGCCGCCTGCTGCAGCTCCCGGTGTAAATGCCAGTTTACAGATCGTTGTCACTGCCGGGATAATAAAATCATAATTGATACACAGGATCACAAAACAGCCAAGTACATAAAAAGCTGCCATGAACGGAACCAGTTTCTCACATACATTTGCGATAGATTTGATCCCGCCAAAAATAACAAGTGCTGTCAGTACTGCAACGACAATTCCAACTACAAACGGTGGAATACTCAAGTTTTCCTGACAGACCGTCGCGATCGCATTGACCTGCGTGGCACAGCCGATCCCAAAAGATGCAAAGCCGCCAAAGACAGCAAAGATCATTCCAAGCCACTTCATATTCAGTCCACGTTCCAGCGCATACATCGCACCGCCCTGCATACGTCCGTCCTTCGTTTTTACACGGTATTTTACAGCGATCAGAGATTCACTGTACTTCGTTGCGATCCCAAAAACGCCGGTAAGCCAGCACCATAGGACTGCACCCGGACCTCCCAGTGCGATCGCGGTTCCCACACCGATGATGTTTCCTGTTCCGATCGTGGATGCCAGGGCTGTCGTCAGTGCGCCAAACTGGCTGACCTCGCCTTCTCCGTCAGGATCTTTTGTCACAGATAAGCGGATCGCGGTGCCGATCTTTCTCTGGATGACTCCTGTACGGATCGTCATAAAAATGTGGGTTCCCAGGAGCAGAAGGATCATCCACCAGCTCCATACCCAGGTGTCGATCTGATTGATCATGTTTTCAACTGCACTATACATCTCTCGTCCTCCCTTGTCGTTTTTTGTGTGAAGGAACTTCTGACTGTTCAGATAAAACAAAAGGGCGCACAGACATTCTTATGTCTGTACACCCTTGTACTTTCCTTTTCACTGTTTCAGTGTCACACTTATGTGTTTTATTATACTGAATCCCAGTCCTTTTTGCAACTGGCTTTTATCTTTAATGGTCAGAATTTTAAATCCTCCGAAAAAAGCTCTCTTACCTTTTTGCTTCTTCCATCCATTCTTTCAGTGCCTTCATACGGACTCTGGCATCCATCATTCCCCTCTCGTAGACACTCTGGATCACATCGAGATCTGTCTCCATACGGCTGATCTCAAGCTTTTCAGATGGCTGGATCACAAAAACTTCTCCCGCCTCTTCCAGACGGTGGATCTCCTTTAATGACTGATTGTAGACACTATGACGCTCTTTGAGTGCCTCGGCAAATTCCGGGTATTTATGGTATCTCAGCTCTGCCATCTTTGCATTCTGTGGCTTCTTTACATAGCCTTTGTGCTGTGTGAGGATTACAACATTTTTCTCAAAACCCATCCTGCGAAATGCTTCCAACGGAATACTGTCTGTACAGCCGCCGTCCAGAAGCTTCATTCCCTGATAATCTACAAGTTTCGACACATATGGCATGGATGCGGATGCGCGCAGGACATCAATCTGATTCAGCATATCTGTGATCTTTATGTATTCTGCCTTCCCTGTCTCTACATTGGAGCAGGTCGCATAAAACTCTGTATCTGATTTCAGAAATGCCTCATAATCATACGGATCAAGTCTTTCCGGAATATCATGATAGCATAACTGTTTTCCAACCACTTCCCCTGTATGGACCAGGTTCCACATACTCATAAAATGCTTATCATTCCTGTATTTCTTAAAATAACGGATGCTTCTGCCCTTCTGTCCCGAAACGAAAGAACAGCCATGGAGTGCCCCGGCAGACACTCCGATCACTCCGTCAAAATGCAGCCCCTGCTCCATAAATACATCCAAAACGCCGGCTGTATAAATGCCGCGCATTGCTCCACCTTCCAAAACCAGTCCTGTCTTCATCACTGTTGCCTCACCTTTCTGTCTTCCAGCAGTTTACTATTGTATCATATGCTTCCCTGAAACTGATACCCGCCTTCCCTGCAAGTGCTGATGCACTGTCATATTCAGGATAGCATCTCTCTTTTCCATTCGGAAGTGTACAGATCTTTACCTGTGCCTCGCCTATGGAAGTCCGGATCTTCTCTGCACGGCGTTTCAGGATCGTCCGTTCCAGTTCGCTCCGTCTGATGCCGATCGTCGTTGTCTCTGTAAAAAGGATCTCCTCCATTCTGGAGATCTTGTCTTTTTTGCAGAGGACCACCAGCTCATATGCCGGTCTGTTTTTCTTCATAAAGACCGGTGTATAATGAACTTCTCTCGCACCATTCTCCAGAAGGATCTGCATCACATGTCCCATTGCTTCGCCGCTGCAGTCGTCAATGTCTGTTTCCAGCCGCCAGATATGATCTGACTCCTGTTTTTCTGCCTCAACCGACCGGATCAACATTGCTCTTAGGATTCCCGGGCAGCGATACTGGCGTTTGCCTGCTCCGAGCCCTGTCGCAAGGATCTCAAAATCTTCCGGAAGTTTCTCAGAAGTCCGGACTGCCGCTACGACTGCTGCTCCTGTCGGAGTGACCAGTTCTCCTTCGATATCTGTGATCTTAAGTTTGAGATGATTTGCCTGTGCCACATTTACAACAGCCGGAACCGGAACCGGGATCTGACCGTGCTGACAGCGGATAAAACCTGTTCCGTCATAAAGTACCGGCACAACCACATCTGTGACATCCAGATCATCCAGGCAGACTGCGATCGATACAATGTCCACGATGGAATCCACTGCTCCAACCTCGTGGAAATGCACTTCCTCCACCGGTACGCCGTGAGCTTTTGATTCCGCTTCTGCCAGAATCTCAAAAATCCTGAGAGCCGTCTGTTTCGCTCTGGTGCTGATCGAAGAACCTTCGATGATCTCCCTGATCTCCTTCATTCCACGATGTTCATGTCCGTGTTTATGGACATGTGAATGTTCCTCATCAGAGTGTCCATGCAGATATTCCATATCATGATCGTGATTATCCTGATCCAGAATCACGGAGAAATCACAGGCATCGAGCCCAGACTTCACAACCCTTGAAACTTCTGTACGGAATCCCTGAACCGGAAGACCTGATAATGCCACTTCCAGATGCTTCTGATCTGCACCAAGATCCAGAAGTGCCGCCACGGTCATGTCACCGCTGATTCCGGAATAACATTCCAAATATAAAGTTTTTCCCATAATATCTCCCATTAGTTACTGTTCCTGATTTTCTCTGACTGCAAGGCGGTTGATCTGCGTTGCAATGTAACCTGCCCCGTAGCCATTGTCGATATTTACCACCGCAATCCCGTTCGCGCAAGAATTGATCATCGTCAGAAGTGCGGAAAGTCCATGCATGCTCGCTCCGTATCCCACAGAAGTCGGGACTGCGATCACCGGCTTATCCACCAGACCTCCGAGAACACTCGCAAGCGCTCCCTCCATTCCAGCAACTGCAACCACACAGTTTGCCTCCTGGATCACTTCCAGTCTGGAAAAAAGTCTGTGGATCCCACTCACACCCACATCAAAGATACGCTCTACGCGAGTTCCGAAGTATTCTGCAGTCTGTGCAGCTTCCTCTGCAACCGGGATATCGGCTGTACCTGCGGTACAGACTGCGATCTTGCCGATGTGCTCTTTGTGCTTCTTTTCGATCTTGATGATGTGTGACAGATCATCGTATTCCACACCCGGAAGAAGATCTTTCACCAGCTCATACTGATGTCTGGACGCTCTCGTTCCAAAAACTTCTCCGTTGTCCTCATATAACTTCTGAAAAATATGGACAAAATGCTCATCTGCCTTGCCGCTGCAAAAGATCACTTCCGGGAATCCGGAGCGAACCTCTCTGTGGGAATCCAGCTTCGCATAGCCTCCCATTTTCTCAAATGGTTCTTTTCGAAAGTAATGTTCTGCCTCTTCTAAAGTGATCTCGTTTTTTTTGAATCGGGTCAATATTTCTCTTGCTTCCAAAAAATGCATCCTCCCCGTCTGTTACTTTATGTGATACAAAATCATGCCACCCTTTTTGTCATATCCGGTGTCCCAGAGTTCCTTCAGAGAAAACCATTTGTATTCCCCATAGGAAACTGCCTTCACCATAAGATCATCCTCTGTTTCTTCATAACCTGCAAGGATAAACCAGTGCCATATGTAATCCTCCAGATGTCCGTTCTTGTTCTGGTGTTTCAGCATCAGATATGGGATCGGGCTGTCGCTGTCGATCTGCCTCATGACAGCCTCTCTTGCTTCTTCATAAGCATGTGTCCCATGAAAAGCCTCCATCATAAGATTCTCCTCATGTACATCCTTCAGATATTCTCCAAAACCTTCCATATATAATTCCAGGGTATCGATCCCGTTCGGCCTTGGACAGAGATAATGCTTCATGATATATGCAAAATCATGGTACTCTTCCCATGTGATCTCTTCGAGTTTATGCGGATAAAGTTTCTTCTTATCCGCTCTTCGGGCAAAATAAATACAGCTCTCACAAGCTGCCACTGCTCCACATCCTCCGTCTCTCATTGATACCTCTGGAAAAAGATCCTGATTTCCCCCATAGGATTCTTCTACAAAGAAGTAATCCAGTTCATTCTTCTTATGTACTCCGGTCTGTATCACCGTTTCTCCCCCCTCTGTCGTCAGTATCAAACTGATACTATGCAAGTAACTATACCATATTTTACATTAAAATTAAACACTGTTTTTTCCAGAAAAATCCGGAAGAATGTTAAACACTCTTCCGGATATCCACGATCCACTCTCTTATGAATAAGAAGTAAAGCCAAGATCCTTCGCTGTCATCTGCACATTCGCGAGGAATACATCAAATGCCCCCATCGTTCTTTTCAGAACAGCATTTGACTGCTTCTGGAAAAAGTCATTTGCTGTTTTATCGTTTGTTGCATATTTGAATACATATCCTGTATTTGCAGTATGTCTGGACGGATTCAGATTTGAATATGTCACATATGCTTTTTCACCTTTAATATAAGCAAATACAGCCTGTGCAATATCTGTTCTCTGGCAGTTAAAGCTCATCGTGATCCCACGGTAATTTTCTCCCGTGGTGTCGAGAAATTCAATATATGTAGCTTCTATCAGATCATCTTTTCTGTTATAGGCTACAAGGACCGCCGAATTCGAAAAATCCTGTTCCACTTCATAATTTCCATCATCATTGATCTCACCATTCTGCTGGATATATTTTTTGAGTTTTGTGTAATTCTTGGTCCATTTATTGGATACAGGAGTATTTTTTACCGTTACTGTACAGTTAAATTTCTTTCCTCCAAGAGTTGCCGTTATCGTTGCTTTACCTGCTTTTTTCGCAAGAACCCTGCCATTTCGGTATACCCAGGCAGTCTTTGTATCACTGGATTTCCACTGTGGAACCAGTTTCGTTCCATTGATCTTGAGAGTATCATATTTTCCCACATACAACGTCATACTTGTCTTATTAAGTTTCAGACTATTGAGTCCTGCAATTGTCGTCAGACCGTTTCTGTCATATCCACTCCACACAAGGCTTCCATTAATTCTCCTGTATGCACGAACTGTGTACGTATACTGAACGCCCGTAGTTACACGTACATCCTGATAAGTTGTTGTCTGATATCCAGAAAAATTACGCACTGCCTGCCATTTTCCTCCGTCCGTCTTTCTGTAAACACGATAACCGTTTACACCTTTTACCGTGCTCCATTTCAGCACGATTTTGTTTGTGCCATAAGGCTTTGCTGAAAGCAGTTTCGGTGCTGTTACTTTCACTGCCGCCTGTACTTCCTTCACGCCATAACTTCCCGGAAATACCACTGGAACTGCCAGTGCCAGCATCATAAATGTAATTATGCCAAATAATCTTTTTTTGAATTTTTTCATATTCTGATACCTCCCTTCTTACCTTCACTTTACTATACAATTGACAATTATTCAATCCAAATCTGCAATATTCTTATGCATTCTTTCCAACCCTCAGATTTTCTGTTATACTTAATCTCAAATCAAACATTATGGAGGTTTTTTGTATGATCCACACACTTGAAAATGACCAGCTCCGTGTAAAGATCGCCGATCACGGTGCTGAGCTGTCAGAAATCTACGATAAAACAAACGACCGTCAGGTACTCTGGAATGCTGATCCGGCCTACTGGAAACGCCATGCTCCGGTGCTTTTCCCGAATGTTGGACGCTATTATGAAGATCACTGTCTGATAAACGGTAACTCCTACACATCCGGTCAGCACGGATTTGCCCGCGATATGGAATTCACCTGCACGGACAAAACCGATACATCCGTTACTCATCTGCTGGAATCCACCGCAGAAACTCAGAAGATCTGGCCATATGCTTTCCAGCTTTCTATCACACATACGCTCAATGGTCGTGACCTGACTGTTTCATGGAAAGTCGTAAACAAAGATCAGGAAACCATGTATTTCACGATCGGTGCTCATCCTGCATTTAATGTGCCTGTACTTCCTGATACCATTCAGAGTCAGTATCACCTTACCTTCAATGGAGAAAAAGAACTGACCTACTGCCTGCTTGACCCAGAGTACGGTACTGCCATTCCTGACAAGACCTACACCCTTCCTCTTGAAAATAATTCCTGCACGATCGATGAGCACATGTTTGACCACGATGCTCTGGTCTTTGACAACGGTCAGATCACTAAAGCCGGTATCGCCCTTCCGGATGGAACTCCTTATGTAGAGATCAGCTGCGAGGGATTCCCAAACTTCGGTATCTGGTCCGCTGTCGGTGCTCCGTTTGTCTGCCTGGAACCATGGATGGGACGCTGCGATAATATAGAATATAACGGAGAACTGTCCGATAAACCGGGCATCAATATACTTGATCCTGCCAAAACATTTGAGAAGTCTTATGTAATCTCAGTTAAATAATGCCCCTGCATTTATAACTTAAAAAGGGAAATCCCCCGCCGCCTGCACTTTCTGCAGTTGCGACGGGGGACTTCCCTCTTTTTATGTCTTTTGTTCTTTTTATTTTTTGATATCGTCTGTGCGGATTGCGAACTGTACCAGTCCTATGTCCTTATTGTCTGCTGAGACGAAGGATACCGGTGTGTAATCGCTTCCTGAGATCTTGTCAAACATTTCATCAATCTCATCATCGATCTGCTGGTCAATGTCAGATGTCTTATCTTTGGATTCCACTGGCTGCACTTCCGATTTCTCCGGTAAGCTGGCTTGCTCCGGATACCAGGCTGGAGGCACCGTTTCTTAAGGAAAGAGATGCGACCGATAACTGATTTGCACCTTCAAGAAGGCTGGAGTCATTCTTTATAAGTTTCGTAAATCCTGCATTCAGCTGTTTCATTCCTTTTGCAACTTCCGGAAGATCTTTTGTCGCCGCCTGAAGCAATGAAGCGTCGTTCCCTGCACATACGGAATCGCGAGGTTGATCCAGATGGACAGCTCGATCACCAGTGTCAGGATCACCGGAAGTGTGATCGACTTGAAGTTAAACAGAAGGATTGCAAATACAAACGCGATCGCCAGGGTATTGACCCTGCTGTTATCCTCTGTGATCGTTTCTTTCAGATCCCTGGTACTTGCCAGGTCGCCTGCGATCCTGGCCTCATCGCCATAATATTTCTCGCAGATCTTATAAACTTCGTTCAGTTTTTCTGTCCATCCTTCTTCGGATTCCTCAGTGCTTATAGTCACTACAAAACGGCTGTAATTCTCTGAATAAAGCTGTGAAAGTGAATCCGACGGAACAAAGCCGCCCGGGATCGTTGAACCTACACTGTCTACATAGGAAATGACAGAAGTCACATTTTCATTGTCTTTTAATTCTTCACTCAATGCACTTTCTTTGCTTGTATCCCCTTTCGGCACCATGATGACGAGAGGGTTGGACGCGCCATATTCCTCTTCAACGCTCAGGAGGTCGCGTCCCATCTGAGTGGCATCCGTGCTGTAAATACGGCTGCCGCCATAGAGGAAAGAGTCCCCCCCTGTGCAATGAAGCACGGAACCGCAATCACCACTGCAATAAGAAATGCAGGTATGCGGAGTTTCATAACAGCACCGGCAAACTTATGAAAATCCGGAAAAAAGGCCTTATGCTGAGTCTTATCGATCAGTTTATAAGTGCTGATCGCCAGTGCCGGCAGGAAACAGAGTACACAGAGAAGACTGAATACGATTGCTTTTGCCATGACCCACCCCATATCCGGTCCGATTTTGAACCGCATCAGGATCAGTGCCGCAAAACCGGTCACTGTTGTAAGGCCACTGGAAAGTACTGATCCTGTGGACTGTTTTACTGCCGCCACCATAGCGTCCTGGACATCCTTGCCTTCTGCTCTGTTTTCGGCAAATCTGTGAAGAAGGAAGATGGAACAGTCCATGGAAACTGCAAGCTGCAGAACACTTCCCGCTGCATTGGTAACGAAAGAAATCTCTCCAAACAGCAGGTTTGTTCCTCTGTTCAGCATGATTGCGATACCGATTGTAATCATAAAAAGTACTGGTTCAAACCATGAATTCATTGTCAGAAGCAGTACGATAAATGTCACCGGAAGGACAAACCGCATGATCTTCTGGATATCTGACGAGGTGTGGAACGGTGACAATGCATCTGTGACTGCTGTTCCTGACATAGAATTGGGAACCTTTTATCTGCATTACAGGGATATCCAGGATCTTCTGGAGCACCTGGAAAATGATATACTGGATGAATTTATCGAAATCACCAACGCCCACCAGCCACAGGATATGAAGGGTAAACCTTTCCCTCTGATCTGTGACCTGTATAAATTTCTAGAAAAAAACTCCGATTTCGTAAAACTTGTTCTGGTCAATAACCAGGAACAGAATTTTATGAATCGGATCAAGGAGATTATCCGGGAACGCTGCGTGAATGACTGGGACGAGATTTTTGCCAATGCAGATCCCAGGCTGAGCGAGATCTACTCTTCCTACGTCCTCTCCGGCTGTATCGGCATCATCGAAAACTGGATCCGAAATGGCACCCGCCAGAGCCCGGAGGAACTCGCACGCTATACGGAGGATATTATGCTAAATGGATTGAATATACTGAAATAGATGTATTATGTTACTATTCACAGGTAGTATCCCGCGAGGCGTTTTGCCATGAATATGGCAAAATCCCGAGACATACAGGGCAAAA
>NZ_JBBMEI010000020.1:0-54042 GCF_040096655.1 Blautia intestinihominis
CGAAGAATCTGAAGATCGGACATTACCGGATTGAGGAAGTCAACGCACCGGAAGGGTACACAATCAACAAGAATTATATGGAGATTGCTGTTGATGCAAACACTGCTTATCAGATGGATTCAGAAAGCGGCGATGCCATTATCACAGTTGATTACGAGAATCATCCGGTAAAAGGAAAGCTGACGATCTATAAAAAAGGTGAGATGCTGAGTGGATTCAAAAAGGATTTTGTTTATGAAGAAAAATATCTGAAAGGTGCAGAGTTTAACGTCTATGCAGCGGAAAATATCTACACACCGGATTATCAGAAAGATGAAAATGGAAACAGACAGCTGATTTATGCAAAAGATGCTCTGGTAACAACGGTAACGACCGGGGAAGACGGAAAAGCAGTTGCAGATAACCTGCCGCTTGGTTCTTACTATGTGGTAGAAAAAACAGCACCGGAAGGATTTGTTCTGAACCATGACAGATCGGATGTAGCATTTGTCTATGCAGATCAGGATACACCTGTGATCGAACAGGAAGTGACTGTTGGTGATGACAGACAGAAAGTTGCAATCCAGGTAGAAAAACAGGATGCAGAAAACGGAGCAACGGTAGAAGGTGCAGTCTTTGGCATTTATAACAAAGATGATATCAAAGCAGAAGGCAAAGTCATTGTCAACGCTGATACCCTGTTACAGGAAATGACTTCTGATAAAGATGGAATTGCTTCCTGTACGCTGGATCTGCCACTCGGACAGTATTATGTAAAAGAGTTAAAGG
This sequence comes from Blautia intestinihominis, assembly GCF_040096655.1. Classification (NCBI taxonomy): domain Bacteria; kingdom Bacillati; phylum Bacillota; class Clostridia; order Lachnospirales; family Lachnospiraceae; genus Blautia; species Blautia intestinihominis. Next base: position 769 of record NZ_JBBMEI010000020.1, read on the forward strand.
CACCGGCAGGATTCGTTTCTTCCGATGAAGTTCTGAATCTGGATGCTTCTTATCAGGGACAGGACGTGAAGACAGTAAAACTGAAAACAGTGAAGAAGAATCAGCCGACAACGGTTGAAATTACAAAATCAGATGTGACAACAGGTGTGGAACTGGATGGAGCAAAACTCACCGTTCTTGATAGAGAGGGGAATGTCGTAGATCAGTGGACTTCTGTAAAAGACCAGCCACATGTGATTAAACGACTGACCGTTGGGGAGGAATATACCCTTCGTGAAGAAATCGCACCGTATGGATATCTGAAAGCAACGGATGTGAAGTTCACACTGGAAGATACCGCAGAGATTCAGAAGGTAGAGATGAAAGATGAAGTGCCGACAGGACTTTTAATCATCAACAAAAATGGAGAATTTTTGGATAAAGTGACACTTCTGGACAATGTAAAAGGCACTGTGGAGCATCTCTTCGAATATGTAACCGGAAGCCTTACAGATGTGACTTTCGATGTATTTGCTGCGGAAGATATCAAAGCGGCAGATGGTGTCAGCAAAGATTATTACAAAGCAGATGAAAAAGTAGGAACTATTACTACAGATTCCAATGGTATTGCACAGATGGATAATCTCCCGGCAGGCAAATACTATGTGAAAGAAGTTAAAACTGCCCATGGCTATGTATTGGATGGAGAACCGAGATATGTTGATCTTTCCTACCGTGATCAGGACACACCGGTAATCACTTATGATGAAAAATGGCAGAATACCCGTCAGAAAGTAAAGGTTACTGTTCTGAAGAAAGAAAAAGATACAGACCGTGTTCTTGCAGGCGGCGTCTTCGGCCTTTATACCAGTGAAGATATCAAAAATGTAAACGGAGATGTGTTGCTTGAGAAAGATTCCCTCATCGAGCAGAAAGCAACCGATGAGAAAGGACAGATCACTTTTGCGGCAGATCTTCCAGTAGATGGAAAATATTATGTAAAAGAGAACAGTGCACCGGACGGATTTGTGACAACGGAAGAAGTGCAGGAGTTTACCTTTGAATATGCCGGAGAAGATCAGGCAGAAGTAAGCTATGATTTTACGTTTGAAAATCAGCCGACCACAGTGGAACTGACAAAAACAGACCTGACCACAGGCAAAGAACTTCCAGGTGCACACCTGAAAGTGACGGATGCAGATGGAAATGTTGTGGATGAATGGACTTCTACAGAAGAATCTCATGTGATCAAAGAACTTGTTGTAGGTAATGAGTATACCATGACGGAAACAAAACCGGCAGACGGATATGTTACTGCAGAGAGCATTACCTTTACGGTTGAGAATACAGCTGAGATTCAGAAGCATGAGATGAAAGATGATGTGACCAAGGTTCAGATCAGCAAGACAGATATCACAGGAGATACAGAGATTCCTGGTGCAAAACTAACGATTCTTGATAAGGACGATCAGGTAGTAGAGAGCTGGACTTCCACAGAGGAGGCACACTATATTGAAAAACTGCCAATTGGTAGATACACCTTACGAGAGGAACAGGCACCAAAAGGATATCTTTTGACATCGGATGTGACATTTGAGGTGAAGGATACTGGAGAAATCCAGAAAGTGGTTATGAAAGATGATACTGCCAAGGGAAAAGTCATTCTCAATAAGACAGATAAATCATCTGGGGAACCGCTGAAAGGAGTAGAATTTGAATTCCGTGACAGCAAAGGAAAGGTCCTGGAAACCTTAAAAACAGATGCTGCCGGTCATGCCGAGAGTAAGCTGTATGAGATTGCCGCATTCAAGAACGGCAAATATGATACAGCAATCAAGTATTATCTGGTGGAGACAAAAACACTGGATGGATACACACTGGATCAGACCAAGCATGAAGTGACATTTGCCTACGCAGACGACAGTACGCCGGTTGTAGAAGTTACTTTCAATCTGACAAATGAGAAACCGGAAGTTCCGGAAACACCAAGCACACCAGATGTGCCGCAGTCCCATGAAGAGACGAAGGTATCAGATGCACCGAAGACAGGAGATAACACAAATATCTGGCTGCCGATTCTGCTTCTGCTTATCTCTACCGGAGGCATGGCAGGACTTTATATCAGCAGAAAGAAAATCAGAAAACAGTAATCCTCAGTAAAGGGGGCCCTGAATCAGGGCTCCCTTTAAAATACAAAAATTCACAGAAAGGGACAGAAAAATATGATGAAAACAATGGAAAAGAGACAGGAAGCAAGAAAGAACCAGGAGAGAACTTTAAAAAGAATGATGGCTTATCAGAAAAAAGCCGAGCAGATGGTCAGCAGGAAAAGAATGAACCATCACATGATCAGAAAGGGGTAAAAGCGTATGATGAACAGAAAAGAATTTTATGAATATGTCAAAGATAATGTAAAAGACTATTTGCCGGATTCATATCAGAATGGAGAAATCCGTATTGAAGAAGTTGCAAAAAATAATGGATTAAGGTTGACTGGCATTTCAATTCCACAGGGTGATCAAAGAGCTGTGCCGATGGTATATCTGGATTCTCTTTATATGGAATATGTCAATGGAAAAAATCTGGATTCCTGTGTGGGTGATGTGGCAGATATGCGTATTGAAGTGCAGGACAAAGCGGCATTTATCAATATGGGTCTTCCGGATATTTTGGATTATGAAAAAATGAAGGACAAATTACAGGTGAGAATCTGTGACCGGGAATGGAATGAAGAACGCCTGGCTGATAAAGTTGTTACCGAACATGGAGATTTTGCAGCATATTACGCAGTGAATGTGGAAGAAAACGAGGGAGGAATTGGTAGTATTCCGGTTACTGTCAATCTTATGAATGAATGGGGTGTGACAGCAGAACAAATCCAGGCAGATGCAGTGGCGGCAGACAGAAATCGTGGTGTTGTTTTGATGGACATGAATGAAATGATAAAATCCATGATTTTTGGTGAAGAAGCAGAAAATCTTTTGAATGAAAAACTGAATGTTGAAGCAATGGAAAATCCAATGTTCTGTCTTTCAAATGCACAAAAAATGAATGGTGCATCACTGTTACTGCAGGAAGATATTCGTAAGCAGATCGGTGAATGCCTGGGAAGTGATTATTTTGTTCTTCCCTCTTCAATTCATGAGGTGCTGATTCTTCCTGATAACGGAATGTTTGAAGTACCGGAATTAAATGCCATGGTACAGGAAGTCAATGAGACGCAGGTAGAGAGGCAGGAACAGCTTTCGGATAAGGTTCAGTTCTGTGATGGAAAGACAGCAGTTATGGAAAATGCCGAACGCAGGGAAGCACGTCTGGAGAAAGAAAAAGCAGCAGAAAAAGCAACTGGGAGAACAGAAGCAAAAGGTGGAATCCATGGAAAACTGGAGAAAGCCAAGGCGGAGATCAAAGCAAAAGGGACAGATACAATCCCAAAGAATAGGGCGAAAGACCTTGCCTCAGTATTATAACGAGAAATAACGATGATTTTGAGGGGACTGTGTGAGCAGTCCCTAATTTTATGAAGATGGAGGAGAAAAGAATATGGACTGGTGTTTATATGGTGATGATAAAAGAAAGGAAATGGATAGAGATTTAAAACCGGAATATCTTTTGGATGACTTACGGAGATATCAGGATGTATTTGGTGAAGAATTTGGTGTAAAAGAGCTTCTTATGCTGGAGGATATCCGGGTAAAGGCTATGATTGCCGGAGCACTTGCAGATATGCCGGAATTTCTTATTGATCAGATTGGAAAAGCAAGTAACAGTAGTAATTTTCCTTCTATGACAAGGGCAATGGAACGGATTGCCGATGTTGTAGAAGAAAAGTGGGAAGAAGAAAGGGAGTAACAGATGGCAAATAAATTATATGCAATGGAACTTCTGACGGAGGAAGTGGCAAAGGATGTTGCTGCCAATCCGCAGGAATGGATGCGGTTTCTAAATACTGCATCCAGGCTGTACCGGTACACTTTTCCGGAACAGCTCTTGATCTATGCACAGCGTCCGGGAGCAACAGCCGTGGCATCCATGGAAATCTGGAACCAGAAGATGTACCGATGGATTAAAAAGGGGTCTAAAGGAATTGCCCTGATAGATAACACATCCGGACCAAAAACGAAACTCCGATATGTTTTTGATGTGCAGGATACTTATAAGGTAAAAAATCTGGGCAGAGATCCGCAGTTATGGAATCTTAATCCAGAAGGAGAACAACTGGTGGCAGATTATCTGCAGGAGCGGCTGGCACTGGAAGCAACAGAGGGAGGATTAGCAGAGGTTCTTCACCAGGCGGCAGAAGAAAGTGTGCAGGCCTGGTTGCCGGATGCTTTCGACGAACTGCAAATGGATGTAGCCGGCACTTTTCTGGAAGATCTGGATGAACAGAATCAGAAAGTGGAGTTCCGGGAACTGATGACAAACAGTGTCTGGTATGTGTTACTGAACCGATGCGGACTGGATGTGCAGGAATATCTTGATGCAGAGGATTTTCGTCATATTACAGATTTTAACCAGTTAAAGGTTATTGGACACCTTGGAAGTTCTGTGAATGAGATCAGCAGACCGGTATTGATGCAGATTGGACGATATGTGTTGAATGACTTGGAAAAAGATCTGAAAACGGTTGCAAAAGAAAAAGAAGTAGCTTATAATGAATTTAACACGTTAATTCGTGAAAGTAAAACAAGGAACACAGAAGATAGAGGAGAAAATAAGGAGGAAACAGAGCATGAGAGAGATCACTTACAGCCAGAATGGAGAGTACCAGATTCCGGATATCAGTCTGGAGGAGACGAGAGGAACGATCGGGAAGTACGGATTGATGAGGAAAGAGTATCTGAGAAACCACAAAGTAGCCAGATTCAACATTCTGACCTTACAGAACCGTCTGGACAGTCATCTGATGGAAATCGACAGCCAGGCAAGGCAGAGAGTAGACAACCTGATGTCAGAACTTCTGGAGAAAAACCCGGCACCGGACAAAATGGCAGACGGGATGGCATGGACCAGACACATGAACCAGATCAAAGCACAGGCAGAGGAACTGGTAATTCAGGAGATTATTTACAATTAAGTCTGTTCCCGACAGAAGAGGAACAGTTAGGAGAAATAAGGAAAGCGGCAGCTGCATTAGAACAGCCAGCCGCTTTTCTTATTTCTGATGAAGTAGTAGATGATATTCTCCGCACGGGAAGTGGACAGAAAAATACACTGTTTCATATTACGGCAAGACTGATTGAAGGTCTGGATAATGAAGAAATGCAGAACTTCCTGAAGGAGGAATATGAAACAGGTGGAAAAGGATTTACCATAGATGGACAGAAAATCAGTATCTGGTATGACAATGATGGTATCCGTATCCGACGGGGAGATTCCGCCAGAAGAAACTTTGATCGCATGGTTACGTGGGAAGAAGCGGCGGACAGAATCCGGGATATGTATGAGGATAGAAGTTACGTGGATAATCTGATTTCCAATAACGCCATTGAACAGGAGCAGGAAGAAATGACCAATCTTCTTGCACTCCATTTTCGGGATACCAGCAGAAACCGGGAGGAGCAGCAATCATATTCGGATTGGCAGGATGTCGTGCGGGAAGCTTGGACAGATTCAGCGGAAGCAGATGCAATTGCCCATCGCTTTGAATGGCTGCAGAAAGATATGGATGAGAATCCAGAAGATTATCGCAGGTGGGAGATTCAGCATAATCCGGAATATTTCCAGCGTTTTCAGGATCTCCAGAGGGAGCGTTCCTGGGTAGACCAGAAATTTACGGTCGAACGTCCGGCCCTTTCCTTTATCACACAGGATGAGATAGATGCAGTCCTTAGAAGAGGCGGGATCACTGCCGGAGGACGGAATCGGATCTATGAGTATTTCATGGAACATCACGATATAAAGGATGCAGCTGAGTTTCTGAAAAATGAGTATGGTACAGGTGGAGCAGCACCTGGGATACCGGGAGCGTATGAATCCGATGCTTCCCATGATGCGAAAGGATTAAAACTTGCGAAAGGGAAGATTGGCAGTCCAGATGTAGAAGTTCTATTAAAGTGGAATAAGGTTGCAGAACGTGTCCGTCAGCTGATTCGCACCGATGATTTCTTATCACCGGAAGAACTGGAAAAGTATGAAGAACGGCAGGAAGCACAGAGACAGGCGGATCTGGAAGGAGCTCAGCAGGCTTTGGAAGTGGAGCAGGAAGGCTCTGATCAGCAGGAAATACGAGAGGAAAATCAGGAACCGTCGGAAGTTGAGACACAACCGGAAGCAGTAGAAGATGCAGAAAAAAAGGAAGATATAACACCAGAACAGTCTGATATTCCAGCAACAAACTTCCATATCACAGATGATGAACTGGGACAGGGAACACCAAAGGAAAAGTTCCGTGCTAATATCATGGCAATCCAGCTTTTAAAGAAATGCGAGGAAGAAAACCGCAATGCCACACCAGACGAACAGGAGATTTTATCCCGATATGTAGGCTGGGGAGGTCTTGCTGATGCTTTCGATGAAACAAAATCCGCATGGGAGACGGAATATCTGGAATTAAAGACAGTCCTTACACCGGAAGAATATGCAGCAGCCAGAGCTTCTACCTTAAATGCCCATTACACACAGCCAATCGTGATTGAAAGTATGTATCAGGCGTTGGAAAATCTGGGATTTACAAAAGGAAATATCCTGGAGCCATCCATGGGTGTTGGTAACTTCTTTGGAATGCTTCCTGAGAAGCTGAACCAGTCAAAACTCTATGGTGTGGAACTGGACAGTATCAGCGGTAGAATTGCAAAACTGCTTTACCCAGATGCCAATATCCAGATTAAAGGTTTTGAGAAGACAGATTATCCGAATGATTTCTTCGATGTGGCAATCGGAAATGTGCCATTTGGAGCTTATAAAGTGAATGACAGGCAATATGACCGCTATAATTTTATGATTCACGATTATTTTCTGGCAAAGACAATCGACCAGTTGCGTCCGGGTGGTGTGGCAGCTTTGATCACAACAAAAGGAACCATGGATAAAGCATCACCGGAAGTCCGAAAGTATCTGGCAGAACGTGCCGATCTCCTTGGAGCCATCCGCCTGCCGAACACAGCATTCAAAGCAAATGCAGGAACGGAAGTCAGTGCAGATATTTTATTCTTCCAGAAGCGTGACAGCATGACAAAAGAGATGCCGGAGTGGGTGAATCTTGGAAGTGATGCCAATGGAATTACGGTCAATCAGTATTTTGCAGACCATCCGGAAATGATTCTGGGTGAGATGAAAGAGGTATCCGGTCCGTATGGTATGGAAACAACCTGTATGCCGATAGAAGGTGCTGATCTTGAAGTCCAGCTTGCAGAAGCTGTCAGGAATATTCATGGAAATATGGCACCTGCAGTTGATGTGGATGCAGAACTGGATGATGTACCAGAGAGTATCCCGGCAGATCCGAATGTTCGTAATTACAGTTATGCGGTTGTAGATGATCAGGTATATTACCGTGTTAACTCTCTGATGAATCAGGTAAAGATGCCTGCCGCTACTGCAGAACGTGTAAAAGGTATGGTGGAGATCCGAGACACGGTGCGTGAACTGATTGCCATGCAGATGGAAGAATCCGTAACAGATGAAGAAATTCACAAACAGCAGGAGAAATTGAATCAAGTATATGATGCTTACACAGCAAAGTATGGAGTCATCGGAAGTAATGCAAACAAGCGGGCGTTTTCTGATGACGCTTCTTATTGTCTGTTGTGTTCTCTGGAAGACCTGAACGAAGATGGAACATTGAAGCGAAAAGCAGACATGTTTACGAAACGAACCATCAAAAAGGCAGTGGCGGTAACCAGTGTGGAAACTGCGACAGAAGCCTTAGCATTATCATTGAATGAAAGAGCAAAGGTGGATCTGTCCTATATGGCACAGCTGACAGGAAAGACAGAAGAAAAAATCACGGAGGAACTGGTTGGAGTTATATTTAAGAACCCACTGACAGACCAGTGGGAGAGTGGAGATGAGTATTTATCTGGAAATGTCAGGGAGAAGTTAAACACAGCAAGAACCTTTGCAGAGAATCACCCGGAATTCACACCGAATGTCCGTGCATTGGAAGCAGTTCAGCCAAGAGAACTGGAAGCATCTGAAATCGAAGTAAGGATTGGAGCAACCTGGATTGAACCATCGGATTATCAGGACTTTATGAGGGAACTGCTTCATACTCCGTGGTATCTTGCACAGAAGGAGATACAGGTAAAATATTCTGAGGTGAATGGTGAGTGGCGGATTACCGGGAAAAATGCAGACAGTCCAAGAAATGCGTTTGCCTATGCAACGTATGGAACCGAGAGGGCAAATGCTTACCGGATTCTGGAAGATACACTGAATCTGAAAGATGTTCGTATCTATGATAAGAGTGTCAATGAAAATGGGGATGAGATTCGTGTCCTCAATAAAAAAGAAACTATGCTGGCATCACAGAAACAGGATGCCATGAAAGCAGCATTTAAGGATTGGATTTTCAAAGATCAACAGAGACGTGAAAGACTGGTAAGAGTTTATAATGAACGGTTTAACAGTATCCGTCCCCGTGAATACGATGGCAGTCATCTGACTTTCCCAGGAATGAACCCGGAAATTGAACTTCGCCCACATCAGAAAAATGCTGTCGCACATCAGCTTTACGGGGATAATGTGCTTCTGGCTCATGTAGTAGGAGCTGGGAAGACCTACGAGATGGTAGCGGCTGCAATGGAGAGCAAACGTCTGGGATTATCACAAAAGAATCTATTTGTCGTGCCGAACCATCTGACAGAGCAGTGGGGAGCCGAGTTCCTGCAGTTATATCCGGGAGCCAATATCCTGGTGGCAACCAAGAAAGATTTTGAACCGGCGAACCGGAAAAAGTTCTGTGCCAGAATCGCTATGGGAAACTATGATGCGATTATCATCGGTCATTCCCAGTTTGAGCGTATCCCAATCTCTGATGAGAGGCAGGAAGCCATGCTGCGGAAGCAGATTGACGATCTGGAAATCGCAATCCAGAGTGCAAGATATGAGCAGGATGGCGGCCGCTATACGGTAAAGCAGATTGAAAAGACCAGAAAAACGCTGATGACAAGACTGGAGAAGCTGAATCAGAAAGAGAAAAAGGATAATGTAGTTACCTTTGAAGAACTGGGAGTGGATCATCTGTATGTAGACGAGGCACACAGTTATAAAAATGCGTTCCTTTATACAAAAATGAGAAATGTAGCCGGAATTGCCCAGAACGAAGCACAGAAATCAGCAGATATGTTTAATAAATGTCAGTATCTGGATGAGATTACCGGTGGAAAAGGCATTACCTTTGCAACGGGCACACCGATCAGCAACAGCATGACGGAACTTTATGTCATGCAGAGATATCTGCAGAACAGCAAATTACAGAATATGGGCTTGGGATTATTTGATTCCTGGGCATCCACGTTTGGAGAGGTTGTGACCAGCATTGAACTTGCACCGGAAGGAACCGGATACCGAGCAAAATCCAGATTCGCCAGATTCTATAATATCCCGGAACTGATGAATATGTTCAAGGAGATTGCAGATATCAAGACTTCGGATCAGTTGAATCTTCCAGTACCGGAAGCGGAATACGAAACTGTAGTATTGAAACCAACAGAACAGCAGAAAGAAATCGTAGCAAGCCTAGGAGAGCGTGCGGAAGTGGTAAGAAACGGTGGCGTAGATGCTAGTGTAGACAATATGCTGAAAATTACCAATGACGGAAGAAAACTGGCACTGGATCAGCGATTGGTCAATGAACTATTGCCAGACGATCCGGGCAGTAAAGTGTCGGTCTGTGCAGAAAAAAGCTATGAAATCTGGAAAGATACAGTTGTACAGAAATCGGCGCAGATCATTTTTTGTGACTTGAGCACACCGAAAGGCGATGGCAGTTTCAATGTTTACGATGACTTGAAACAGAAGCTGATGGCGAAAGGTGTACCGGAAAAAGAAATTGCATTCATTCATGATGCAAATACCGAAGCAAAGAAGACGGAGCTGTTTGGAAAAGTAAAATCTGGGCAGGTTCGTTTTTTGATTGGTTCAACAGCAAAGATGGGTGCCGGTACCAACGTGCAGGATCGTCTGATTGCTCTGCATCATCTGGATATTGGCTGGAAACCGTCTGATCTGGAGCAGAGGGAAGGACGTATCATCCGGCAGGGAAATCACAATAAAAAGGTTCATATCTTTCGGTATGTGACAGAATCCACCTTCGACAGCTACATGTGGCAGTTGATCGAAAATAAACAGAAGTTCATCTCCCAGATTATGACGAGCAAAGCACCGGTCAGAAGCTGCGAAGATGTGGACGAAGCGGCACTGTCCTATGCAGAGGTTAAGGCACTGGCAACTGGAAATCCGGCAGTAAAAGAAAAGATGGCACTGGACGTGGATGTGGCAAAACTGAAACTTTTAAAAGCCAATCACATGAATAACCAGTACCGTCTGGAAGATGATATTGCAAGAAATTTTCCACAGCAGATTGCAAAATTGACCGAGACTATTGATAGCTACAAAGCGGATATTGCCCATTATCAGGAGCATAAAATCACAGATCCAGAACAGTTTTCCATGGAGATCAGCGGCAAAGTATTTACAGAAAAGAAAGAAGCAGGAGCGGCACTACTGGCAGTCTGCAAGGACATGAAAGCAGTCGATGCAGCAATGGATATCGGAAACTATCAGGGATTCAACATGAGAATCCAGTTCGACAGCTGGAGTAAGGAGTTTATCCTGTCTGTGAAGCATGAATCGGTATCGAAAGTTCATTTGGGAGCAGATGCCCTGGGAAATATCACCCGTATCAATAATCTTCTGGAAAGCTATCCGGAGAAACTGGCAGAAGCGGAGCAACGATTGGAAACGGTACAGGAGCAGCTTACAAATGCCAAAGAGGAAGTTGGAAAGCCATTCACAAAAGAAGAGGAACTGAACCAGAAACTGGAGCGACTGTCAGAACTAAATGCCCTTCTTAATATGGATGAACGGGAAGACACAGAAGCAGAGCAGTCAGAATCGAAAGAGAAAGAAGAACGACCGGCACGTGGTTCTATCCATGAGAAATTGCAGATTTATAAAGAAAAAAGCCAGCGGGAAAGCGAGAATGGCAGGGAAGATAGAAAAAGGGACTTCGGTCTGGAATAAGAAAACAGGAAAGATGGCATAATTTGGTAGAAAGAATGTTCTGCCGGTTATGCCACTTTTGGGAATACAGGAGGAACTTATATGGCGAGAAACATGATAACAGGAATAGAAACGCAGAAAATGCAGGAATATACACAGGAACAAATAGACCGTGCAGAACACATGGGAATAGCAATTCCAGCGGACGTAAAAGAACAGATTTTTGAATATGCAAATCTGGTTGGCGAAGAAGAGAAAGTAAGGACGCTGGTAAGAAATCTGGCAGATGCAGTCAATCGGTCAGATGAAGATAGAGTAGAGGAACTTCTGGATGATGCCCAAATGGATATTCAGGACTTACCAGATCCAACCATAGGCAAGCTGGAACTTCGGGATTATGGATATACAGCAGAGGATATGGTGCCGCTTAGAAAAGCAGCAGCCCTGGATTATCACAGAATGGGTTCTAAAATCTATTGCCTGGGTAGTGATGGCAGCAAGGGAGAGTATGCAAGTAAAGAAATGATACAGGCACATGAAGGGCTGTTTGGCATGGAATCACAGATGTGGGAACGGATAAGGGATCAGGATCTGGATTATGCAGATGAAGATTTTGGAGCATTTCAGGAGCCGATGAATGTGATTGGACAGGAAGAAGCTCTGAAATTATATGATGCCGGAGCAGATATCTATCTGATTACCAATTTTTCATCACCAATCTATGTTACAGAGCGAATGGAGATTGAACGAGGTCCGGAGCATTATCAGATGTCTACAGAAGAACTGGAACGATTCCGCAATTTGGAATGGGAGATGCAGAAATATCCGCAGATTCAGTCTTTGAAAGAGGCAAATCTGCTATTAGGGACAAGACGAACATTCGGTATTTATCAAATAAGAGATGGTTTGCCAGGTGAAAACTATGCGTTTATGAATATGAGCTTCATTGAAAGTCACGGGATGCAGATTAAAAAAGAAGACTATGAACTGGTCTATGTGGGAGAATTATTTGGAAATATGTCGCTAGATGATATATTTGAACGATTCAACATCGACAGACCAGAAGACTTTCGAGGACATTCCCTGTCTGTCAGTGATATCGTAGTTCTGAATGAGGGGGGAAAGGTAACCGCTCATTTTGTAGACAGTATCAGTTTTGAACAGCTAGATTCTTTCCTGAATCTGGAAGAACAGGTTCTTAGTGAACTGGCATATGAGGTAGGAGAACGTTACTTTGCTATTCAGAGAACAGAAGGAGGATATGATTATTCCTTTTACGATGAAGATTTCCGCCTGATGGATGGTGGCGTCTATGAAAATGGTGAAATTTCTATTGAAGAAGCGGCAGAGGAACTTTTGGAAGACGAAGGATGGACTGGAGAACGCATCCGTGGGGATTATGATCAGTTGATGAAAAAGGTAGAAGAAATGGATGAGGTTGTAATGGCAGAGATTCAGAAAAGCCAGGGCGAATATAAGCCATTGGCAAAGGTAGAAGAACTGGAAGAGGCAAATTATAACATGATTGATAATGTCCTCAATAATATGCCACCGAAGAAAGAACCGTATCTGGAATACTTTGCCGCAGAATGTGATGAGTTCCATGATATGGGAGCTTATGAAAAAAGTACCGATGTTAATCAGATTGCTGCGGTTTATGAAAAATATAGGGAGAATCCTGAGAATGCCTATCGAGTATGCAGTATGGGGATTATCTATCGTGATCCGGAAGACAGTTACTATGATGATGCTGAATTTGCAATCGTAAAAGGAAATACAGTACTTGGAAATCTGATGGACGATGTTCGATTTTATGGAGAACTTGCACTGATACGGGAAGGGATTGAGAAAATTCATGATGCATTGCCGGACTATAAGTATGTACCAATGCGGGATGTTCGGGAAGCAATGTATCCAGAGAAGATGACCACAGAACAGTTGGCAGAGGCATTGGATGAGATTGCAGAAGCTTTTGATCCGTATGAGTATCGAGATAATGTGGAGACGGGAGAAAATACGGTACAAGAGGTGATGTTGGATTTGCAGAGTGGCAATACACATTCTTATATTTCTTATCTGAAGGATATTGTAGACGAAGAATGTGACCAGTCTGTGCGTGCAGGTGTATTGATTGAAAGACTGAAAGTCTATGAGCCGGAGTTTCCAAAGAATCTGGAACCAATGGTGTATGTAAACTATTGTGAAGAAAGTGCTCTCATGAATCCAAGATGTCAGAAGTTATCCGAGCTGGATGCAAAAACAGCAGAAATGGATAAAGAATGGTATGCAAAACGTGATTCGAAGACAGAGGAACCTACAAAAATCACAAAGATATATGTGACTGTATATTATGCGGAAAAAGGTGAACAGATGCTGCATCATTTCAAGAAGTCAATAGATATTGGAAATGGACATGGCGGTATTGTGAGTCAGTTGAAGTATGATAATGAAATGAAGCTTACAGATGAGTATTGGATCAATTACCAGAAAGGTAAAGGAAGTGAAGAGTTCCAAAAATATATGGAAGATCTGACAGACATGCAGAATCATGTGCTTCCGTATCTGCAGAGCTTTTGCAATCTGGAAGAAAAAGGTGTGAAAGAGAGACGAGAACAGCAGATAACGGAAAGAAATGAAGGAAGAGCAGATGAGCGGGGAACAAGTACCGAAGCGAATGCAGTGGTCAAGGATGCAGGAAAAGCAGATAGGAAACAGGTACAACAGAAGCAGGCGGTAGTTGGAAAAGATAAGAAATTATCCATTCATGAACGGCTTGAGATTAATAAGAGGATTATTCAAGAAAAGCAGGGAAAAGATAAGCCGGAGAGAGGGGCTGATCGGGGTGTGAGATAAGTATAATATTATAATTCTAATGAAGGATGTAGGGAGTCAATCCCTGCATCCTTTTTTAATGCGTAAATATGGATTGAACGTTATAATGAAAGCAGATTGGAGATGTTTTTCTTCTAACCACACCAATTAGGAAAAGAGTATCTGTAGCAGATAAATTCAAAAGGTTTGTGAATAAATTAAAAAAGATATTCAATATTTGAAAAAAGATATGTGATATTTGTAAATGCGAATTGTACAAGGAGTTTTTTGTGTGATAAAATAATTTTGATATTGATTGCACATTAAACGGAGGAAAAGAGGATGGCAATTAGTTATAATGGATTATGGAAACAGTTAATTGACCACGGAATGAAAAAAGGAGATTTGTGTGCCAAGACTGGTCTTAGCTCCAGTACAATAGCAAAGATGACAAACTGCGAGTCGGTGAAACTATCTGTTTTGGAAAAAATCTGCAAAGAGTTGGATTGTAACTTTGGAGATTTGATTGACTATGTACCAGATAACAAAGAAAAGTAAATTACCTTATGGAGGAAAATGTAAATGGCTACGAGAAGTGCAAAAATAGATCAGAAAGCAGACCTAATATGGGCAATAGCAGATAAGCTTACCGGTGTATATAAACCACATGAATATGGAGATGTTATATTACCACTTACAGTAATCAGACGTTTTGACTGTATTCTCTCAGATACGAAGGATGCGGTATTACAGAAATACGATGAAGTAAAGAATCTTCCAATGAAAGATATTTTACTTCGTAAGGCTTCAAAAAAGGATTTTTACAATACAAGTAAATATACATTTGAAAGACTTATGGATGATCCTGACCACATTGAGGAGAATTTTAGAGAGTATCTGAATAAATTTTCAGCAAATGTGCGGGATATTCTGGAAAAATTTAAGTTTGATGGACACATCACAACGATGGCAAATAAGGGGATTCTGTATATTGTTTTAAAGGAATATACAACAGACAGAGGAAATCTTCATCCGAATGAAATCTCTAACCTTGAAATGGGATATATTTTTGAAGAAATTATAAGAAGATTCTCTGAGTCTCATAATGAAGATGCAGGACAGCATTACACTCCAAGAGAAGTTATCCAACTTATGGTTAATATTCTCTTCTATGATGATAATGACATCCTTTCTGGCAATAATGTGGCAAAGACAATTTATGATCCTGCCTGTGGAACCGGAGGTATGCTTTCTGTAGCAGAGGAATATTTACATAGTCTGAATGCATCTACAGAGCTTGTATCGTTCGGTCAGGAAATCAATGACCAGACATTTGCAATCTGTAAGGCTGATATGCTGATTAAGGGTAACAATGCTGATTATATCAAGGACGGAAACACATTATCGGATGACCAGTTTGCAGGCAGTACCTTTGACTATATCCTTTCAAATCCGCCGTTTGGACGTGAATGGAAGAATGAAAAGGCAAAAGTAGAGGAAGAGGCTAAGCTTGGCTTTGGAGGAAGATTTGGAGCAGGACTTCCGGCTGCAAGCGATGGACAGATGCTTTTCCTTATGACAGCAATATCAAAAATGAAAGATATTGATAAGGGTGGAAGTAGAATTGCAATCATTCATAATGGTTCACCACTCTTTACAGGAGATGCAGGAAGCGGACCTTCTGAAATCAGAAGACATATCCTTGAAAATGATTTGCTTGAGGCAATCATTGCTTTACCGAATGATATTTTCTACAACACAGGAATTGCAACCTATATCTGGGTATTGTCAAATAAAAAGGCAGGTACAGTCAGAGAGGGGAAAGTACAGCTTATCAATGCCAATGAGATGTTTGTGAAGAGAAGAAAAGCATTGGGAAATAAGCGAAATGATATATCTGAGGAGGATATCGCTGAGATTACAAAGATATATGGTGATTTTAAAGCGAGTGAAATCAGCCAGATTTACGATAACGAGGATTTTGGTTATACAAAGATAACAGTAGAAAGACCGCTCCGTGATGACGAGGGAAATCTTGTTCTAAAAAAAGGTAAAAAACAGCCCGATAAAAATCTTCGAGATACAGAAAATGTACCTTTGAAAGAGGATATCAAAGAATATTTTGAGAGGGAAGTATTGCCATTTGCACCAGATGCATGGATTGATGAGAAAAAATCAAAGGTGGGATATGAGATTCCGTTTACAAGATATTTCTACAAGTATGAAGCACCAAGACCATCTGCAGAAATCATGACAGAGATTATGGATTTAGAGATAGAATTATCTGGAAGTCTTGAGGAGGTATTTGACCTATGAGAGAGATGAGAGATAGCGGAGTAGAATGGATTGGAGAGATACCAAAAGATTGGAATTGTTGTAAACAGAAATATAGATTTACACTTATAAATGGACGTGCATTTAAGGATAATGAATTCGAAGAAGATGGAACTTATAGAATTTTGAGGGTGGGCAATTTATTTTCAAATCCAGTTTGGTATTCGTCAAGTTTAGAATTGGAGCCTGATAAGTATTGTGAAAAGGGAGATTTGATTTATGCTTGGTCAATGTCATATGGACCATATATTTGGAATGAAGAAAAGGTGATTTATCATTATCACATTTGGAAAACTAAATTGGTTTCGGATATGGACAAGATGTTTTCATATTATTATTTGCAGGCACTTACAGAATCAATAAAATCGCAAACTCATGAGACTACAATGGGATTTGTAACAATGGGAATTATGAATAATTCCTATATTGCATATCCAAGAAATATAAAAGAGCAAAAAAAGATAAGCTTCGTGTGATGTTTGCGAGAATCAGTGTATCTATGCTTGAGCCGGATCTGGTAATCATGGATGAGTTTCAGAGATTTAAGTTTCTTTTGTCATCCGATGACAGTGAGCTTGGTATTCTTGCACACAGTTTCCTTAGTGGACATGATACAAGGGTACTTCTGTTGTCGGCTACACCATATAAATTGTATTCTACCCTTGAAGAGATAGATGAAAATCAGCTTGATGAGCATTATGCAGAGTTTTTTCAGGTTATGAACTTTCTTTTTGATGATGAAGTCAAAGACATTAAATTTAAGGAAGTGTGGAAGAATTATTCCCATGCTCTAAGTGAGTTGAAGGCAGGGGACAGTGCAATTATCCGTATGAAGGAGCTGGCAGAAAATGCCATGTATCAGGGAGTCAGCAGGACAGAGCGTATATCTGTCATGGATTCCGGTGATTATACGGATGACAGCAGCGTGAAGCATCATTTGCAAATAGATGAAAATGACATAAACTCCTATATACAGATGTCACGATTGTTGTCAAAAACGGATTCAAATCATTCTTTACCGGTAGATTATGCAAAGAGCTGTCCGTATCTTATGTCCTTTATGAAGAAATATAAGATTAAAGAGCAGATTGAAAAATATTATATAAAACATCCAGATGAATTTGGAAGTGAAAGAGAACAATGTCTCTTGTGGCTGAATCGCAATAAAATCAATAAATATGATGAACTGCCGAAAACCAATGCAAGGCTTGAGGCACTGAAAGAAAAAGCATTTACCGGCGGTGCAGAAAAATATCTGTGGATTCCTCCATCACTGCCATATTATGAGATGCAGGGAGCATATAAAAACAGCAAAGGCTTTTCAAAAATACTTGTATTTTCTGCATGGGAGATGGTTCCACGAATGATAGGTGCGCTTGTTTCCTATGAGGCGGAAAGACTTACAGTTGGAAAACTGGTACATCAGATAAAGAATCAGGATAAGAAGAATACGGGGTATTTTGCGGAAGGTTCGAGACGATACCCGGTGGCAAGGCTCAGGTTTAATGTTTCAAATGGAGAAGTAAGAGGCATGAGTCTGTTTGCACTGCTTTATCCTTCAAAGACACTTTCTGATATGTATTTACCGATTGAGTCATTGAATAATCATGAATCATTAGAAGTAATAGAGAAATCTGTACGGCTGAAACTGAAAGAGAAGCTTGCGATAATCGAAGAAAAGTATGGTGATTCGGGTAACAATAAGGAAGATGCCAGGTGGTATTATCTTGCACCGATGCTCATGGATGGAGTCATCTATGCAAAGCATTGGATAGAGGATATTGTGTGGGAAATGAATACAGACGAAGAGGATACAACATCTGAGGTCAGAAGCAGTTCAAAGGATAAGAGAAATAAGGGCTTTATTGCTCATATTGATAAGCTAAGAAGTTATTTGGATGCCCCGGAGGAGATTCATCTTGGAAGAAAGCCGGAGGATCTTCTGGAAACATTGGTAAATATGGTACTGGGTTCGCCAGCAATATGCATTTATCGTTCTAATGGAAGAAGCACAGCCAGAGCAACATCGCTTGCAAAGGTATTTGTCAATAATTTCAATTTGCCGGAGTCAACAGCTATCATTGATCTTGCTTATGGCAGATGCAGGGATGATAATTCCCATTGGCAGAATGTACTTAAATACTGTAAAGATGGCTGTTTTCAGGCAATGATTGATGAATATATCCATATGCTGAAAGAAACAGCAGGTTTTCAGTCGGATGGAAATCAGTATCAGATTGTGCATGACATGATGATGGATTCATTGAAGATACATACAGCCACCTATATCGCTGATACTTATCCTGATTTCAAAAAACGTATTAACGGAGCTGACAGGAAGAGTGATGGATGTCGAATAAGGTCGAGTTATGCAGTTGGATTTACAAAGGATGCAGGAGATAATTCCAAGGTAGTCATGCGTAAAGAAAATATCAGAAATGCCTTTAACTCACCAATGCGTCCATTTGTGCTCGCCACAACATCAATCGGACAGGAAGGATTGGATTTTCATAATTATTGTCGTGTGATTATGCACTGGAATCTTCCAAGTAATCCCATAGATGTAGGACGGATTTTGCGGACATTCAAAATAAAAAAGAATGTGGAGGTAACAGACAATGGCAAAATCATTATTTGAGGAACTGGGCGGCAAATACGAAAGGCAAGGGGATTATTTGATACCGTGCTTAACTGTACCCGCCGAAGAAGAACAGGCAATAGGCATCTGGGGGCAACGGCATTTAGATTATCTAAAACAGTACCGTAAAGTTACATACACCAATCTTCTTACAAGCGGCAGGCTAAACGCCTACCTTGCCGACATCAACAGACAGGCACAGGAACGCTTTGAAAGGCTCATAGAGGGTATGAAACAGGCACAGGGCATAACGGAACAGCTAAAGGCAGAAAACGCCTTAGAATGGACAGGATGCCTCAATAACATAAGGGCTTGTGCGAGGGAGATTGTGGAAAAGGAAATTATTTTTGCATAAACAGATGATTAGTGGCAGGGGGAAATCCTGCCGCTTTTTCTGCTTTAGTTTGTCAGCTTGACAAATAAAGGGTTAAGGAATATAATTAGATTCAGTATTATACAAGGAGTTAATAAATATGCGGCAAGGTATTCTTAAATAAACTGTCAATTTGATAGTGGGAACAAAAAGTAGCAGTCCCGTTTCACTTTTAATATGGGGCTTAGTTTTTTGTACCCAGTTTAAGAATACTTTTATCATGTAATTTTATATGCCCGAAAACATATAAGTGTTTTGGGGCTATTGGAGTTATTTACCCAGTGATAGGAGTATTTATCACTGGGTATTTTTATGCCCTTTTTTGGGTGTTGATAGGAGGAAAATCACATGAAAATAATTAACTTAGGCATTCTGGCTCACGTTGACGCAGGAAAGACAACATTAACGGAAAGTTTATTGTATACCAGTGGTGCAATTGCAGAACTAGGGAGCGTAGATGAAGGCACAACAAGGACAGATACAATGAATTTGGAGCGTCAAAGGGGAATCACTATCCAGACAGCAGTGACATCTTTTCAGTGGGAGGATGTAAAAGTCAACATTATAGATACGCCAGGCCATATGGATTTTTTGGCGGAAGTATACCGTTCTTTATCCGTATTAGACGGAGCAGTATTATTAGTTTCTGCAAAGGATGGCATACAGGCACAGACCCGTATACTGTTTCATGCACTACAGATAATGAAGATTCCGACAATTTTTTTCATCAATAAAATTGACCAAGAGGGGATTGATTTGCCAATGGTATATCGGGAAATGAAAGCAAAGCTTTCTTCGGAAATTATAGTGAAGCAAAAGGTTGGGCAGCATCCCCATATAAATGTAACGGACAATGACGATATGGAACAGTGGGATGCGGTAATTATGGGAAACGATGAACTATTAGAGAAATATATGTCAGGGAAACCGTTTAAAATGTCAGAACTGGAACAGGAAGAAAACAGGAGATTCCAAAACGGAACGTTATTTCCCGTTTATCACGGAAGCGCTAAAAACAATCTGGGGATTCGGCAGCTTATAGAAGTAATTGCCAGTAAATTTTATTCATCAACGCCTGAAGGTCAATCTGAACTATGCGGGCAGGTTTTTAAGATTGAATATTCAGAGAAAAGGCGGCGTTTTGTTTATGTGCGTATATATAGCGGAACATTGCATTTGAGGGATGTTATTAGAATATCTGAAAAAGAGAAAATAAAAATCACAGAGATGTGTATTCCGTCAAATGGTGAAATCGTCCCGGCTGACCATGCCTGTCCGGGAGAAATTGTTATTTTAGCTGATGATACTTTGAAACTGAACGACATTCTGGGAAATGAAAAACTCCTGCCTCACAAAACATGGATTGATAATCCCATGCCATTACTTCGGACAACGGTAGAGCCGCAAAAGCCGGAGCAAAGGGAAGCCCTGTTAAATGCCCTCGCAGAGATTGCTGATACAGACCCTCTTTTAAAATATTATGTGGATACTACAACGCATGAGATTATACTTTCTTTTTTGGGGAATGTGCAGATGGAAGTCATTTGTGCCATCCTTGAGGAAAAATATCATGTGGAGGCAGAAATAAAAGAGCCTACTGTTATATATATGGAAAGACCGCTTAGAAAAGCAGAATATACCATCCACATAGAAGTCCCGCCAAATCCTTTCTGGGCTTCTGTCGGGTTGTCCATAGAGCCGCTCCCTATTGGAAGCGGAGTGCAGTATGAAAGCAGAGTTTCACTTGGATATTTAAATCAATCGTTCCAAAATGCGGTTATGGAGGGGGTTCTTTATGGCTGCGAGCAGGGGCTGTATGGATGGAAAGTGACAGACTGTAAAATCTGTTTTGAATATGGATTGTATTATAGTCCTGTAAGTACCCCCGCAGACTTTCGGCTGCTTTCCCCTATCGTATTGGAGCAGGCTTTAAAAAAAGCAGGGACAGAACTATTAGAGCCATATCTCCACTTTGAAATTTATGCACCGCAGGAATATCTCTCACGGGCGTATCATGATGCTCCAAGGTATTGTGCAGATATTGTAAGTACTCAGATAAAGAATGACGAGGTCATTCTGAAAGGAGAAATCCCTGCTAGATGTATTCAAGAATACAGGAACGATTTAACTTATTTCACAAATGGGCAGGGAGTCTGCTTGACAGAGTTAAAAGGATACCAGCCAGCTATTGGTAAATTTATTTGCCAACCCCGCCGCCCGAATAGCCGTATAGATAAGGTTCGGCATATGTTCCACAAGTTAGCTTAACAGCTTGCAAAAGTCATATAAAATGAGATTTGAAAGGATTAGAGACTAATTATGATGAAATGCGAATGGATATTGTGTCCTGTTTGTGGGAGCAAAACCCGTAATAAAATTAGGAAGGACACTGTTTTGGAGAATTATCCCCTTTATTGTCCAAAATGCAGACAAGAAAGATTGATTAAAGTTGACAACTTGAAGATAACTGTCATCAAAGAGCCAGACGCTTAAGACGCAGAGCCGATGAAATTGTGGAACAATTCACGAATCATCGGCTCTTTTTGTTTCGTATTTGAAAGAACAAACTCACCAAATAAAAAAAACGATATTCGGGTGGGTTATTTTGTTATACCCTAAATTACCCTCTGAATTTGTTTTTAAATTTGGAGGGATTTTTTTATGTCCTTTTTTCGGGCAGTTATCTATCTGCTCATACGAAGCAAAATTTATCAATACATAGCATATCAGAGAACGGCAGGAAACCAGTTAAAAAAATTTCTGCCAGTGCAACGGTACTTCTCACCTTGAAAGTAGAAGTACAATCTCCATACAATAGAATTACTATTTCCTATAACCGTAAAGGTCACAGAGCCTTTGCGGTTTTTCTTTTGTCGATTTTTGTTGGAAAGTGCCGTAGGGCTGTTTCTGATATGCGGTGTCGTTCTCCGCCTCTCCATCTGGATTTTTTACATTTCAAAAATTCAGATGGGAGGTATTTATGGTGAAATATGCACCAAGAAAGGTATATATCAGAGAAAGTGGCGGCTATGTGGAATTATCCTACACGGAGTTCTGCCGTTGCAGGGAATCCGACCAGACCTATATGGACAAGCTGTTTATCCCCATTCAAGGCTGTCTGCTTGAAGTCGTGAGGGAGCAATACACAGACTTCTAAAACTCCCTGCTATTAGGTTCCACATTCTCACCTCCTTTCTCGTTGGAAAGTTGGTGGTGCTTCCCCCCTTTTCGCGGGGCAATACGGCGTTTTTCAAAAACGCCGAAGATTTTTTGAAATTTCTTCAAAAATTTTTTGAACGTACAAAATGCGCCCGTCCGAAAAGCCCGGACGGGCGCATAGGCATTGTAAGCAGTATCCAGATGATTAGACAGTTCATATATATAAGCGTAGTTTCCCCCGGTGGTGGGCGGGCTTTTTTTGATAAGTCAATAACTGTCGGATTTTGTCGATATGCTTTTTGCTTCATGGCGGCTACCTCCTTTAGCCGCCGATTTCAACAGTGATACCGCGTCATTTCATTAGAAGATAAAAAGAAACGGCGGCTTTGATTTTTCAAAGCTGCTGCGGAAATCAAAGAACGACAAGCAACAGTTCTGATTTTGCTCCAATATGGTTATTAGGGGCACAAATTAAAATCAAAAAAGAGCCGATAACAGCAGTATTTCAAACTGCATATTATCGGCTCTGCGTCTGTGCGTCTGGCTCTTTTAATTAAATTATTTCTGTTGTTTTTTGGCTTTATTATATGTATTAGCTAACTGTCCACAAGCTGCTTTAATCTCTCTACCATGAGAAACTCTCATGGTAACTTCAAGTCCTGTTTGCTCTAATTGATGTTTGAACGCAACCATTTCTTGTTTTTGTGGTGCTCTAATTTTTGAATTACTCGTCGGGTTGTATTGCAGCACGTTAATCATAACATTTTTGCCCTTAAACCATTTTGCAAGTTGCCTTATATCTGAGGAACGGTCATTTATACCTGGTAAAAGCAAATACGCAAATACCACTTTTCGATTATGCCTTTGAGAATAGGACAATGCTTGCTTAACAACATCTTCAATAGCGTACATGTGCATATGAGGAATGATACAGTTTCTCGCAGCCTGTGTTGCTGCATGTAAAGATATTGTCAACTGAATTTTTAGATGTTCTTCGCGCAATTTTTTTAATTGATTAACTGGACCAACTGTTGATACGGTAATGCCGTCGGTTGGAAAGTTAAGTCCATTTCTATCTCGAAGAATATGGATTGCTGCAATCAAGTTGTCGTAATTGAATAAAGGTTCTCCCATTCCCATAAAAACGATACGATTTACTTTTTGACGTATCAATACAACCTGCTGCACAATTTCAGACGGTGTTAGATTACGAACAAAACCATTGCGTCCGGACTCACAAAAAATACAGCCAACAGAACAACCAACTTGCGTACTTACGCAAACAGTCCCACCATCTCGCCGTTTAATAAAAACCGTTTCAATATACCTGTTATCTTTCAATTCATAAACATACTTTTCAGTATCGCTACTTTTATAGACTTTTTTTGTTGATATTGATAGATTTTCTTTGTGAAATGGCTGTTTATACAATTCCGTATATAAGGCTCTTGCTTTATCCTCTCCAATTACTTCCGACATTTCTTTGTAAGTAAATCCGTATGGGTCATTCAATATTTCCGTAGGTGTACTTTTAGGTAAGTGTTTCATTTAAATATCCTTCCTTTTCAAAATTAAAAAGTTTGTTTTTCAGAGTTTTTGATTATGATTTCTAGTTTTTCAACATCAACGATATGCGTTAATTTACATTTAGGGCAGAAAAGAGGAAAATTTCTTAATACCGTATTATAAAATACTTGAACCCTCGTCTTTCCGTTACAAATTGGACATTTTATCCAATATTTTTCAAGCATAATATTTCTCCTTTTGCGCAAAAAAATGCAGGTCAATTCTCAACATGAGCATTGACCTGCATTTATACATATAATACTACAACAAAATTAAGGCATAGTTTTTATACTATGTCTATACGTCGTTAGTTTTGTTGTATAGCATACGCAAAATAAGCATGACAAAAAAGCCCATATTGAAAATGGGAAAAATCTTTTTTGATTTCAATGCTTATCGAATACGCATGCTATGTAACATAAACATTCACCCCCTTTTATATAATATTATATACAAAAGCAGCTTGTTGTCAACATATATATATATGAATTATTTTGGCTAACTGATAGAACTACGTAGACATATCCAAGAAGAAAGGGGAACAGTAAAATGTAATAGGGTGAATAACTATGGCAAAAAGACCAGTACCACGATACGACTTTAAGGCTTTTGGGGCAGCGATAAAGGCAGCGCGTGAGGGATGCAAGGAGAGCCGCAAGAAAGTAGGCGACGAAATGTTTATCTCGCCGCGCTACCTTGCGAACATTGAGAACAAGGGGCAGCACCCAAGTTTACAGATATTCTTTGAGCTGATACAGCGTTACCATATATCCGTAGACCAATTCCTTTTAGAAACGCCGCCGGAGAAGAACACGCAGCGGCGGCAGCTTGACGCGCTTCTTGACGGTATGAGCGATACAGGCATACGGATTGTAACCGCAACGGCAAAGGAGATTTCCGAAGTCGAAAAAGAGGGCGAATAGGAATGTCCGACTTAAAACTGAACAGGATTTAGAAAGCGTTGTAATCTTTTTTGAGGTTGCAGCGTTTTTCTTTTGCGTAAGTTTGGCAAAATCGCTTTTTCTCCGTAGTAGGTGATAAGAGCCTAAAGGATAAAAACATTCGTAGCAAGCATAGGAAGCGGGTACCACTTCCGTATTTTCGCCCTCCCGCGCTGCGGCGCGTCGGTTGAAAATTGCTTGTTGGGAAGTGTCCCAAACCCTCGGAACGGAAAGGAAAGGAGCGAACACATGGACGGACGCAAAAGGACAGTGCAAATCAAATTCAGAGTGACGGAAGCGGAACGGGATTTAATACTGGAAAAAATGAAGCTCGTACCCACCCGGAACATGGCGGCGTATCTGCGGAAGATTGCCATTGACGGGTATATCATTCAGATAGACCACGCCGATATAAAGGCTATGACCGCAGAGATACAGAAAATCGGTGTCAACGTCAACCAGATAGCACGCCGCGTAAACGCGACGGGGAACGCATACCAAGAGGACATAGAGGAAATAAAGGGGGTGCTTGCGGAGATATGGCGGTTACAAAGATTAAGCCTATTAAAAGCACTCTAAGCAAAGCCCTTGACTATATCGAAAACCCGGACAAGACGGACGGGAAAATGCTTGTGTCCTCTTTCGGTTGCTCCTATGAAACGGCAGATATTGAGTTTGAATATACCCTGTCGCAAGCACTCCAAAAGGGGAACAATTTAGCCTTTCATCTGATACAGTCCTTTGAGCCGGGGGAAGTCGATTATCAGAAAGCCCATGAAATCGGAAAGCAGCTTGCCGACGCGGTAACAAAGGGGCAGCATGAGTATGTACTCACGACGCACATTGACAAAGGACACGTCCATAACCATATCATTTTTTGCGCGGTGAACTTTGTAGACCACCATAAATACAATTCCAACAAAAGGAGCTATTACGGCATACGGAACATGAGCGACAAGCTGTGCCGGGAAAATGGCTTGTCCGTTGTCGTCCCCGGCAAGGGCAGCAAGGGAAAGAGCTATGCGGAGTACCAGGCAGAAAAGACGGGTACAAGTTGGAAAGGCAAGCTGAAAACCACTGTTGACGCGCTTATCCCCCAAGTTTCCAGTTTTGAGGAATTGCTAACGCGGTTACAGGCGGCGGGCTATGAGATAAAGCCGGGGAAATATGTATCATGCCGCGCCCCCGGACAGGAACGCTTCACCCGCCTTAAAACCCTCGGCGCAGACTATACAGAGGAAGCCGTAAGGGAACGGATAGCGGGCAGACGGACAAAGGTGGCGAAAGCTCCCAGAGAGCAGCGCGGCGTGTCGCTGCTTATCGACATTGAGAACAGTATCAAGGCAGCGCAGAGTAAGGGCTATGAACAGTGGGCGAAAATCCACAATCTGAAACAGGCAGCTAAAACAATGAATTTCTTGACGGAACATAAGATTGAGCAGTACGCGGATTTAGTCAGCCGGATTGAGGAAATGGCAGCGGAAAGCGGACAGGCGGCAGACGCATTGAAGAACGCCGAAAAGCGGCTTGCGGAAATGGCGGTGCTTATCAAGAATGTTTCCACCTATCAAAAGACAAAGCCTGTCTATGACGCATGCCTTTTAATTATACTCATATTGTAACAGAGAAAGAGAGGTGCCGGAGTAATCCGGGAATTGGAGGCATATATGTACGGAGCAATTTTAGGAGATATTATAGGAAGTCCGTTTGAGTTTGACAGAGGTGATAAAACAAAGAATTTTGATTTGTTTAGTGAAGGCTGTGGCTTTACAGATGATTCTGTTATGACAATAGCAGTTGGAGAAGCTCTCCTGGCAGTCGGACCGGAAGCAGCAGTAAAGAAAATTGAAGATGCGGTAGCATCCAATATGCAGGATTGGGGAAAAAGATATCCACATGCAGGCTATGGTGGAAGCTTCAGACATTGGCTTAAAGAAAATAATCCGAAGCCATACGGAAGCTATGGAAATGGTTCAGCCATGAGAGTGTCAGCAGTAGGCTGGCTTTATGATTCGATGGAAAGAACCAGAGAGGTAGCTAGAGCTACAGCGAATGTGACACATAATCATCCAGAAGGTATAAAGGGTGCAGAGTCAACTGCAAGTGCAATATATATGGCAAGGAATGGATCTTCAAAAGAAGAAATCAAAACTTATATCGAGAGGGAATTTCATTATGATCTGAGTAGAACATTGGATAATATCCGAACCTACTACCATCATGTTGAAAGCTGTCAGGAAACAGTACCAGAGGCAATCATCGCATTTCTGGAATCCAAAGATTTTGAGGATGCCATACGGAATGCAGTATCACTTGGTGGAGATACGGATACGCTTGGTGCTATTACAGGAAGTATTGCAGAAGCATTTTATGGGATCCCAGCTGTGCTGATTGCAGAGTGTAAAAGCCGGATTGATAAGGGACTGATGACGGATGTTCTTGATGAATTTGATCATGTACTTGGCAGGAGCGTGGATACTTATTCAGATGAAGTGGATGAGACACAGGCAAATCAGATGATTGAGGCAGCAATCGACCAGTATTATATTCAGCAGGATAAAAATGGAATGCTGTTATTTATGGAAGTTATGGTAACAAGAATGCAGCAGGCAGGAGAAGTTATTGTTCCATATATCACGGAAAATCCTTTTATGTCGGAAGAACAGATAAGTAAAGTAAAGGCTGGTGACACGATTTCGCTTGACCATGATGTAAGACTTAAAATAGAGACTGTAAAAGATTCTGATGAAAAAGAATGGATTGGAGTATTTACATCTTCTGAAGAGATGCATAAGGGTTCTGCTGGAAATGTGCAGATGAATCAGTCTATTGAATCAATACTTCGTCTGGCACTTAATTGGGAACAGGTGAATGGAATTGTGATTAATCCGTTTGGTAAGTATATTCAGATGACAAAGAAGATGATAGAGCTTTTAATCAATGGGTATGAATATAATGAGAATGAAAGGAAGAGCAAAGATGATGAGAACAATTAAAGTTACAGGAAAAGGGAAAATAGCAGTAAAGCCGGATAAAATCCGGTTATATGTCAACAAGGAAGAACTTTGCAAAGAATATGAAGATACTCTCCGAAGGTCAACAGAAGATACAGAGCTTCTCAAGGATTTGTTTGAGAAACTTGGTTTTCAGAGAAAAGACCTTAAAACAGTATATTTTAATGTCGATACAGAATATGAAAGCTATCAGGACAGAGATAAGAGCTGGAAGCGAAGATTTAAAGGTTATAAGTATAATCACCATATGAAAATAGAGTTTGCAGCTGATAATAAAAGATTAGGGCAAGTCCTTTACGCTTTGGCTCATAGCTCATTAAGGCCAGAGTTTTCTATTGAGTATACAGTGGCAGATGTAGAAAAATGTAAAAATGAGCTGTTACATAAAGCAATCGAGGATTCCATTCAAAAGGCACAGGTGCTTACAACAGCAGCAAATGTGAAATTGGGTGAAATACAGGCAATTGATTATTCTTGGGGAGAGATAGATTTTGTAACAAAGCCATTGAATGAAATGAGATTAATGGAGTGTACGGAATGTGAAATGAGTGCACCGGGAGCATATGATATAGATATTGAGGCAGACGATATTAATGTTATTGATACGGCAACTGTAATATGGGAAATTGCATAAAGAGGAAGATATAAATAGATTAGACGAAAAGCAAGAGGCACCGTTAAAGTAGGTACCTCCTTCTTTTTAGAGAGTTAGCTCTTTTTCTGATATGGGAATTTGCATCTCCGGAGCATTAAGTAGTGCTGTGAAATTCTGTCTAATGATATTCAGTGTCTTCTGCTTTTTCTGCAATTCTTGTTTTTCCCGGACAGTAGCAGCTTGTTCAGATTCAAGATTTTCTATCCTCTTCTGGATTTTATTAGAGCTTGGGATTTTGGTAACACCGAGATCCTGAAGCTCTTTTTTTAGTGAATCGTGCAGTTGGTATTCTGCTTGATGTTTGGTTCGGTATGCTTTTGGATTTTTAGCAGATTTGCAATCTTCAATCACTTTTCGGCAGAGACGGTAAGAATCACAGTGTTTTTGAATGATTTTCTGTGTGCTCAGCTCACTGTTGATTTGCGTTATTCTTTGATCAGCCGCTTTAACAGAAGCATCAACATCAGAAACATGCTGTTGGAAATCTTCATAATTCAGCAGGTTATTTTCGGAAAGATAGTTGAAGGTGCGTGCCGCTTCTTTCAGGTTATTTAGTTTTGCCCATCGTTCAAATCCTTCTCGATTGCCGGTCGTAACATAAGTGGAGATATTGATATACAGGCGAGCTTCTCTGGACAGATGCCTTGGAGCTTTTATTTTGTTACGGTTTTTTGCCAAACGGATGCGGACATTTTCTTCTGAATAATAGCTTCCAAGAGATTTCATATAAGTGAAGTTTTTCTGTTCCGGTGCACAGAAGGACAGGTGTTTTCCCTGTCGGACTTCATATCCGGCTAACTGCATTTTTTGTAAAAATTCCTCATAGTTGATGGAAGTCCAGATTGCTTTATCAACTGCAACACGTAGCTTGGCTTTCCAGCTGGTGCCACGATGATATTCCATGTTCTCCTTATAACTTTTGCCTTTTTCTCCGGTTGGCATACTGGTGGCAAGTCCATTTTCATGGCAGATACGATTACTGATCCGGCAGATTTTATGGTAGCTCCGCTTATTGGAAACATACTTGTGATGATCAACAAAACTTGCTGCATTAAAGATGATGTGGTTATGGATATGATTTTTATCAACATGGGTGCTTATCACATATTCATATTTTCCTTTCAGTACTTCGTTTGCAAATTGTTGCCCTAAGCGATGGGCAGTTTCGGCATCAACTTCTCCAGGTTTAAATGACTGGATCAGATGAAATGCCAGGTTATCACCTTTGTCCATTCCATTCTTTTTTGCCATTTCTCTTGTCATAGAAAATTCAAGATCTGCAGTTTCCGGGGAACAGCCAAAACTGGAAACTAACAGTTTTTCATCTGTTTTATCTGGATTCGTGATGTAGTCCAGAGCTTTCTTGTCTGTTACTTTAATTGGGAAGATCTTAAGATACGCCATAATTCTTTCACCATCTCTTTTAATTCTTGCTTTTCTTCCGGATACAGATCACCGGTGCTGTTTACTTTTTTGGCAATCTGATTAATATTCACACCGATCTTATGCATTTCCTCATACTGTTTCTTCAGTGGAGTGGTATCGGTGTTGACGATGTAACCGTCGATTGCCATTTTACGAAGATAAGCTCCCATATTTTTTGTCTTTGATTCAATCATCTTTCTACGAATAAGCTTTTTTTCTTCTGGGGAAACACAAAACAAAATCTGTATATTTCTTTTTCTCTTTGCCATAGGCAGATTCTCCTTTCTTTGGTTCTTCGAAGTAGTGACTTCTGTGTTTTTAATTTAGGGCAGGGTTCCCTAAATTGCTGGTTTTCCGGAAGTGTATATACACTTCCTGTCCTTGCTATTTACCGGTGGCACAGCCGCCGGAAGAGAGTCTTAAAAAAGAACCCTCTATAAATAAGGTACTGAGAGAAGAAAAAGAGGACATCGAAGCTCAGAAGTATGACGCAAGCATGATTCTGTGGTATAGTAAAATCTGAATGAAAAAGAAGAAAAGAGGTCAAACCGATGTCACGGAAAAACCATAAGATGATAGATGGGAGATTACTGCAAACGAATAAGAAGTATTCCCAGTTAAAAATGAAGCAGAAAGAAAAGATTGCGGAATGGATGTTTCAGGCAACCAGAGATTATTATATGAAAAAATGTACTTTTCCGAGTGACAAACATCTGGAAGAAGTGGTGGATTCTGTTTATGAAAAAATTGAAGATGCAGAAATCTGGATTCCGTATGGAGAGGTCTTCAAGCATTATAAATCCAAACGATCGGATATCAACAAACGTGTCAGAAAATCTCTGAATGAAAAAGAAGAGAGTCAGATTGAGAAGGTCTGTTTTATGAATATGTGTATGATTCAGGATCATAAAGGGAATGTACTGGCTCTGGATAAAGTAAATGATAGCTATACCGGTACAACTTTTCCAGGCGGTCACGTAGAAGCAAATGAGATTTTTCAGAAATCTATGATTCGGGAAGTCTGGGAAGAAACAGGACTTACGGTTGAAGCACCGAAGCTTGGAGGATTATATCATTGGCATAAGAGCGGAGTGCACTATGTTATTACCTTGTATAAAGCGGATAAGTTTACCGGAGAATTAAAGAGTTCTGAGGAAGGAAGAGTTTATTGGATTCCGCTGGAAGAGTTAAAAACAAAAGAACTTGCTACAGGTATGGAACACGTTTTGCGGATTCTGGAATCAGAGAAGGTGGACGAGTGCTATATGCATCTGGAAGCAGATGGATATGTGGGAGACTTGTATTAAAGAATTACATGAGAAATGGCTGCCTGCTCATTGGAGAAAAGACAGCCATTCTTTATAAGATACATCATTCATCTATTCTGTTTTTTGCGGTTCGTTTTTGGAAGTGAAATTAATATATTTGGCACGTTGTAAAATTGAAATAACTGCATCAATGCTTTCAGGATTGGAGAAGCTCATGATAAAAGGTTCTTCTTTAAATTCCATGGGTTCGAACCCAGGATTCTGATCTGGATTCTTGAGTATATGGATGGGACGTGCACTCTGATTATAAAATGCCAGTTGTGCGGAATCTGTAGTGTTACCGATGACACCAATGCCTACATCCCCTTTTCCAAAGTCTATTCTATGTTTATTTAAGTTGATCATTTTCAAAAATCTCCTTTTTCAAAAATAGCATATTTAGTAATTTTCTATTATTCCCGAAGTAGGGATATCTTTTAAAAAGTCACTGTTGGAAGTAATCGGAGAATCTACAATCTGAACACCGCTACGTTTCATCATTCGGAATTTGAAATCAAGAAGTTCCGGTGGAACTTTCAGTTCAGCTGCAGCCTGGAAAAATGACATATCAGCGTTAAGCATCTCCAGGACATCTTCATCCTCCAGAAGATAATCAGCGGCAAAGCAATTCGCTTCATATTCACATTGTGATACTCCATCGAATAATTCAAAATCATGAAAACACTTGATCTGAAGGGTTTTCTGATGAAGGAGTGCGTGCCCAATCTCGTGGATCAGGATAATCTGCTGTATGATTTCCGGCAGATCGCTGTTAATGACGATGCAGGTCTTTCGACATTCCCGCATACAGAAGCCTTTACAACAGTTTGGATCAGTTCCAAGCGGAAGCTTCTTAACAATAATATGCATAGCGGCTGCAAGGCGGTACGGATCACTTTCCTGATATTTTGTTTTTACTTTATTAACAGTGTCTCTTATACATTTTGAACTCATAAAAACACCTCGATATTTCATAAGATAGTTTGCTACAAGTATAGAGTAGCAAAAGTGCTGTACGAAAATACGGACACCTATGAATCACTTTCCGTTTCAGTGTTTTTCTTTTTCCGTCCAAATGTCTTTTTAGCTTCCATCTTACAGGAAAGATATGCTTTGGTTACAGCTTGATAGAAAGCATCTTTTGCTTCTTCGTCAAGTTCGCCACCAGCGAAAAGAGCACGGTTGGCTTCGAGAATCTCATTGATGTCCTTGGCTCCTTTTTCACCAAGCTGTCCATTGACTTCATCAATATAATCCATTTTTTCAATTCCATAAGAAGGATCTGTAATCTCGTCATGTTTTAAATAATCATAAGAGACATTTAATGCATGAGCGAGCTTTCTCATAGTAGAGATTCGTGCGATGGTGCCGGAACTTTCATAAGCTGCGATTGCACGCTGTGATACGCCGACCAGTTCTGCAAGTTCTTTCTGCGTCAGATGATTCTGTTCTCGTTGAAATTTAATCTTGTCTGAAAAATTCATAGTGGGATCCTTTCCAAGTTTTTGAAATCGTAACTTCATCAACTTTATAAAAACTATTGACAGAGTTCATTATCACGTATAAAATACAAACAAATGTTCGTGAAGTTAGTAGAAATTATAATTCAAAAACTTCACAAAGTCAATATGAAGCAAAGAAGTTTTATTACGATTTTTAGACTGGTAGGTGAATGTTATGAGCAGGACAATTCTTCATTCAGATATGAATTGCTTTTACGCAAGTGTCGAGATGTTGCATCATCCGGAACTTGCCGGAAAGCCGATGGCAGTTGGGGGCGATCCGGAAGCAAGACATGGAATTGTGCTGACTGCGAATTATATTGCAAAGCGAGCCGGAGTAAAAACAGGTATGGCATTGTGGCAGGCAAGGCAGGTTTGCCCGGAAATAATTTTTGTACCGCCTCGCATGGATCTTTATTTGAGGTTTTCCAGAATGGCACAGGAGATTTACAGTGAATACACAGATCAGAGAGAACCATTTGGGATTGATGAAAGCTGGCTGGATGTAACTGCCAGCACTTCTGTCAAGGGAGACGGAATGAAGATTGCAAAAGAGATCAGCAGTCGGATTAAATATGAACTAGGTGTTACCGTAAGTATTGGTGTTTCCTGGAATAAGATATTTGCAAAGCTCGGTTCTGATTATAAAAAGCCAGATGCCATTACAGAGTTTTCCAAAGACAATTACAAGGATATTGCATGGAAACTTCCAGTAGGAGATTTACTTATGGTCGGACGAAGTACTGAACGGACGATGAAGAAACTTGGCATTTGTACGATTGGAGATTTGGCAGGAGCAGAATCTTCTATATTAGAAACATATCTTGGAAAGATGGGATTGGTACTTCATACCTTTGCAAATGGATGGGATGAAACTCCAGTTTCGGTAGAAGGATATAAAGCACCAATCAAGTCTATCGGGAACAGCACAACAACGCCAAGAGATCTTGTTAGTGAATTGGATGTCAAGATTATTTTGATGGCTCTTTCAGAGAGTGTAGGAGCCAGGCTGCGTGAAAATGGTTTTCAATGCAGGACAGTAGAAATCTCGATTCGGGATAATGGTCTGTATCATTTCACGAGACAGTGCAAGCTGGACAGGGCAAGTAATCTTACAGAAGAAATTGCCAGAACTGCATTTGAGTTATTTCAGAAAAATTATAACTGGGAACATCCGATTCGTAGTCTTGGTGTTCGAGGATGTGATCTGGTATCAGAAGAGATGCCTTATCAGCTTGATTTATTTATGGATGAAACAAAAAGAGAAAAAATCAAAAAGATGGACCAGGTGGTAGATGAGATCCGTGGAAGGTTTGGCTATCAGAGTATTCAGAGAGCATTTATGTATCAGGATAAGATACTGGCACAGCTGAATGCTAAGGAACATACGGTTCATCCACAAGCATATTTTCATGGATAGGAGAGAGCAGGTGTTTTGTAATGACAGCTAAAGTGTATGTAGATGTCCTGGCGGTATTTAGCCGGGAAGGAGAATTGATCCCTACAGCGTTTGTCTGGGAAGATGGACGTAAGTATGCGATTGATAAGGTTTCAAAACCGGAGCGTTGTGCCAGTCGAAAAGCTGGTGGAACCGGATATCGTTATACCTGTCAGGTGGGCGGGAAAATCTGTCATCTGACTTATGAAGAAAATTACAGATGGTTTATGGAACGTAAATAGATTTAAAAAGTAGTATTGACACTAGCTTTACTTTTGGTATCATTGGAAATGTGGTAGTGATGATGTGAGCTTTAAAATGAGGTAGATAATATGAGATGTCAGGTTTACATTCCAAAGGAACTGGAAGAGGTGTTGTTAAATGATGCTAAAAAAGCAGGTGTTAATGTATCAGAAATTATTATTAGAATATTGAAAAAAAATTATAAAACAAAGAATAGCGAAACACTAGATTATATTGCACTTAAAGATATTGTTTTTAAAGAAATAGAAGAATATATTTCAACATTAAATATCAATGATGAATTCGAGTTATATGATGCATCTGAAACATTTCGCAATATTCCGATGACAAAAGAGGGGAAGCCTAATGTTAATCGGGCAAAGCTTGGTAGATTGTTTGGTCAGTCTATTGGCAAAAAACCATTTGAAAATGTGGAAAGAGTTTATATTGCAAACGGTAATGTTAAGAAATCAAGATACAATAAAGCTACAATGTTTAAACGAACAAAATAGTTGTAATACAAAATATTGTAACGTGCTCCAAAGGGAGCCCTGAATCAGGGCCCCCTTTGGAGAGATAGATATTCGATGAGAACATCAGCAGTCGGGGATACATCCTTTCCCGTGAGAACCGATTGCTTTCAATAGATCATACAGTTGCCGGTCAGCCAGAAATAGAAGCTATCCCACAGCGGATATTTCTGCGGAATCTGCATGAAGAGATGTTAGGACAGTGACAGACTGTGAATGGAACAAACAATACAATGATTGGTCTGGCTGCGGAAGCGGTCGGGAAGGAGGACAATTATGCAGAGAATACAGGATATGTTTATCAATATGGAAGAAGTGGCAGAGGATGCTTATAAGAATACGGAATTATTGCTGAGTCAGTATACCAAGGTAATGTTCCGTATTGAGAAGAATCTTGTGGATATAGATTATGAAATGTATGCAGAAGAAGGGAAGCATCTGAAGGAAATGTTATATGATCTGGTAGATTTCGATGCGACTGCAGAGAAACGCAGAATTCAGGAAAAGCTTCTGAATAATGATATGAATCTCTGTTTGCTGGAAATAATGAGAGATTCCCTGATAGCTTTGAGGGATTATCCAAAGAATGGACAGCTGTATTATCGGCTTTTGAAATATAGATATTTTGAAGCAGGAAATACCAATGAAGATGTGATGCTGATGCTGGATGATATGCCAAGCACCACTTACTATCGAAACCGTAAGAAAGCAATCCGGTTGTATGCAACAATGCTCTGGGCATTTACACGACCGGAAAAGATACAGAATAAGATGGAGGAAATAAACTGGAAGAAAAGTGGAAGTAAAGTGGCAGTGAACTGACAGTAAACTGGCATGTGAATGGTATTACAATGAAAATACGTGCATGTTAGAATTGATATGCTGAGAGAAATAGACCTTCGCAGACGTAATGTTTGCGGAGGTTTTTCTTTTCTCAAATTATAAGGCGTCAGGCTGTGCCCGGAAGGGCATGGCCTTTTTTTATACCCAAAAACAGGTTGCAGATTTGAAAAAGCTTCCTTTTTAACAGGTAGATGCCGGAAAGGAAGAGCATATCAAGATGCAGGGAAGAGGCAGGCATTATGCCAGATATCCATGATTTTCGATTTGTCACAAATCAACAAAAACGACAAATCGGAGGAACAATCATGGAAAAAAGAAAATACACATTTTACGACAGATACCAGAAGGTGAAATACGCTAATATTACTGCAGAGGAGCTGGAAGTTCTTAATATTTCTTATAATAAGGAACATTATATGTTCGATCAGCAGCATCAGAGAAATAATACAGTATTATTTTGTGGATTAGAATCAGAGAACGGTTGTGCGACAGACTTTATCGCAGATAGTGGACGTGATATTGCATCGGATATCACAACTGAGATCTTCTTCAAAGAACTCTTCAGTGATCTGACAGAGAAAGAAAAGAAAATCGTGAGCGATTATTTTATCATGGGAAAACAGGTTAAGGAAACAGCAGAGGAACTGGGCATCAGCACACGTCAGGTAAGTAGAGACAAGAAAAGTGCTTTGGCAAAAATGTTAAAGAGGATGAAAGCAGCTGGATATGAATCATATGCTGAGGCGGCTGGTGCATTTCTGCAGGAAAGCGATTATATTCCAACACAGATGGAAACACAGAATTCTATTATGAAGAAA
Organism: Blautia intestinihominis; assembly: GCF_040096655.1. Classification (NCBI taxonomy): domain Bacteria; kingdom Bacillati; phylum Bacillota; class Clostridia; order Lachnospirales; family Lachnospiraceae; genus Blautia; species Blautia intestinihominis. The sequence continues at coordinate 37,511 of NZ_JBBMEI010000020.1, forward strand.
AGGACCGGAGAAGTGAGACTGCCATCAGATCATAAGATGAAAAAATAAATTAGTTAAAAATTAATCATGATAATAATGTGATGATATCACAGAAAACAAATGAATTTCAGATTATAATAAAGCCACAAAAGAAAAAACAAGGAGGACTGTAAAATGTCTGCTATTAATATCAATAAAAATAATTTTCAGAATGAAATAATGGATTCCGAGAAAACCGTTCTTTTAGACTTTTGGGCTCCTTGGTGTGCTCCTTGTCGTATGGTGGCTCCTATCATAGAGGAGATAGCAAGTGAACGCCCTGATATCAAAGTTGGAAAGATCAATGTGGATGAGCAGCCAGAACTGGCAAGTAAATTTGGTATTATGAGTATTCCAACTTTGGTGGTTATGAAGAATGGGAAGATTGTAACAAAAGTTTCAGGGGCAAGACCTAAGAAGGCAATCTTAGAGATGCTTTAAGGAGGTGCGTTAATGGGATTTTTTGATTTTTTAAAACAGGCGAATATTAATCAAGGGATAGAGGAATATAAAAAGACTGCTGGTGCAGTTCTGCTGGATGTTCGTACGCCGCAGGAATATCAGGAAGGGCATATACCAGAAAGTAAAAATGTGCCATTGCAACAACTTAACAATGTTGTTTCGGTAGTGAAGAATACAGAAATACCGCTGTTTGTATACTGTTATTCCGGAGCCCGAAGTCGTCAAGCAACTGGGATGTTGCAACGAATGGGATATTCTAAAGTAAATAATATTGGTGGCATTGCTGCTTATTCAGGAAAGGTGGAAAAATAAGATGAAGGTAATAATCGTAGGCGGTGTAGCCGGAGGAGCTACAGCTGCAGCAAGAATACGAAGATTGGATGAACATGCAGAAATTATTGTGTTTGAAAGATCCGGATACATATCCTATGCGAATTGTGGGCTTCCATATTATATCGGAGACGTGATCACAGACCCGGAAGAACTTACACTACAGACACCAGAGAGTTTTTTTAAACGATTCCGTATTAACATGAAAATTCATCATGAAGTTATCTCCATACATACGGAACGAAAAACGGTTTCAGTGAAAAATTTAGAGAATGGTGAGATATTTGAAGAAAACTATGATAAGCTGATCCTCTCTCCAGGTGCAAAGCCAACACAGCCGAGACTTCCCGGAGTAGGTATGGATAAACTTTTTACACTTCGTACTGTAGAAGACACTTTTCGGATAAAGGAATATATAAATAAGAATCATCCAAAATCGGCTGTATTGGCAGGTGGCGGTTTTATTGGTCTGGAACTGGCAGAAAATTTGAGGGAGCTTGGCATGGATGTTACAATTGTCCAGCGGCCTAAGCAGCTGATGAACCCATTTGACCCGGATATGGCATCCATGATCCATAATGAAATGAGAAAGCATGGGATAAAACTGGTACTGGGCTATACAGTAGAAGGATTTAAAGAAAAGGACAATGGAGTAGAGGTTCTATTAAAAGATAATCCATCCCTTCAGGCTGATATGGTGGTGCTGGCAATCGGAGTTACACCAGACACAGCATTAGCAAAAGAAGCTGGTCTGGAACTTGGCATCAAGGGAAGTATCGTAGTGAATGACAGAATGGAAACTTCTGTACCGGATATTTATGCAGCAGGTGATGCAGTTCAGGTAAAACATTATGTTACGGGTGATGATGCGCTGATCTCTTTGGCCGGACCAGCCAACAAGCAGGGCAGGATCATCGCTGATAATATTTGTGGTGGTGACAGCCGTTACCTGGGCAGTCAGGGAAGCTCCGTTATCAAAGTATTTGATATGACAGCAGCCACTACAGGTATCAATGAAACCAATGCCAAAAAGTCAGGATTAGATGTAGATACAGTAATTCTTTCTCCTATGAGTCATGCCGGTTACTATCCTGGTGGAAAAGTGATGACCATGAAGGTGGTTTTTGAAAAAGAGACTTATCGTTTGCTTGGTGCTCAGATTATTGGATATGAAGGAGTTGATAAACGTATTGATGTGCTGGCAACAGCAATTCATGCAGGGCTGAAGGCAACCCAGCTGAAAGATCTGGATCTTGCATATGCACCGCCGTATTCCTCTGCCAAGGATCCTGTAAATATGGCAGGATTCATGATAGACAATATAGCAAAAGGTACCTTAAAACAATGGCATCTGGAAGATATGGATAAGATTTCTAAAGATAAAAGTGTTGTATTGCTGGATGTGAGAACTGTAGGTGAGTTTAACAGGGGGCATATGGATGGATTCAGAAATATTCCTGTAGATGAACTAAGGGAACGTATCAATGAAATTGAGAAGGGAAAGCCTGTTTACTTGATATGCCAAAGTGGTCTGCGCAGCTACATTGCCAGCCGTATTCTGGAAGGAAACGGTTATGAAACATACAACTTCTCCGGTGGATTCCGCTTCTATGATGCAGTGGTTAATGACCGTGCGCTGATTGAAAGGGCATATGCATGTGGTATGGATTATTAAAAAATAATCACAATAATTTTATAATTTACTTGTAGCGTAAAAAGATCCCCCATTTATTAGAATGACTTTCACAATTCTGATAAATGGAGGATTCTTTAGATGTCATAGAAAAACAGTTTTATGATCTTTGTAGTGTTTCCAGTCTTTTCGAATCAAGGATGGTGATTTTGCCGCGTGAGAGTTTGACGAGACCCTCGCCCTGAAAGTATCGAAGCATTCGAGTGATCACTTCCCTGTGGGAACCAAGATGGTTTGCGATAGTTTCGTGAGTGATTTTCAGTTCATTTGTTCCTTCGATAGAGGTCTCTTCTAAAAGAAATGAAGCAACACGCTTATCCAAACTCTTCCACATGATCTGTTCAATCAGCCACATGACATCAGAAAAACGGCTAGCCATTAATTCATTGGTATAGTTTGCGACGGGAGCCGATTCCTTCATGATGTCCTTATAGATTTCAGCAGGGATGATCCAAAGATCAGTATCTTTTTCTGCTTCAATGGTTACTTCAAATTGAATGGACTGCATGATACATGAGGCGGATAAAAGACACATATCCATATCGAACAGGCGGTAAAGTGTAATTTCTCGTCCTTCATCTGAAAGTATGTAAGTTCGAAGCTGCCCGGATTTAACCAGTAATAATCCAGTACAATCCAGGTTTCCGTTGTGAATGATCGTTCCTTTTTTTACATCCCGTGTAATCAAATTGTCTGAAATTACTTTTTTCTGTGCTGTATTTAAGTCATTCCATAGTGGAAAATAATTTTCGAAGCTCATAACAGTTATCTCCTTTACGAACATAGTATACTTACTTTTTTTAGATGCGTCAATTACATAATTGACATATGCCATAAATAAAAATATACTGACTATAGTACATGACTGTTGTGAATATGAGGGAGGGATAAATAATGCAGGGAGATGTCAGTTTTACATTTTTGGACCGAATTGAAGAAGTAGAACTGAATATTGTAGATAGACGATGGCAGTCTGCACTGGCATTGGCATTGACTTTGCCAGATATTTGCGGAGGTATTGCTTTCCCGGAAATTGTTAAACATTATCGAGATGGCCGGGTTATGCTGGATCGGCAAAAGAATCCGACCCGTGATGTGGGAACCCAGTATATTCGCTGGTTTGATGAATATGCAGGGGACTACTTTAAACTATCTCAATCCGATGAAAAGCCATATATTTGCGGAGAACGCTGTTGGCAGCTTCGATGTGAATATCTTCATCAAAATAAAGGATTTTTGAATGATGAAAATAATATACGCTTTCATCTTGGACTAAACTGTGGAATGTCAGTTTGTCAGTTGGAAAGTATGAACATACAGGAGAACGGAAACGATATTCGTATAGACATAGAACAGTTTTGTCTGAGGATGTGCAAGGCAGCAAAGAATTATTATGATAAAGTTCATTTGGAAAAAGACTTTAGTCTCTATAATACACCAGTTTTGGATTTTATTCAGGTAACACAAAAAAAGAAAGCTGCTTCTATTATTGCACTGGTCTGTGGCAGTGAACGTTATGCAAAAGGATTAAAAGAAACATTGCAATTTATTTCAGATCAGATCATGCTGTTTTACACACCGGAAAGTGCTAAAACAAGATTAGGCAGACATAAGCCGGATCTTTGGATTGTTACCGAAGATATGACGAGCCAACCGAATCAGCCATGGCGTGCGGACAGGACAACACCTGTAATTTTAATCACAGGCAATCCTGATGCTGTTGAAATTAAAAAGAATTCAGGAAAACTAACTGTTCTTTCTATGCCATTATCAATAGTTGATTTGCGGAAAACCGTCGAAATATATGTGTCGTGAGGAGAAGTTTATGCTGTACATAATACTATTATTTGTATTTGTAGTTGTAGTTGTATATTTGATGATGCTTATGCGGAGACAGAAAGAAAAGATGAGCGAAATTAAAATACAAATAGATCAACTGCAAGCACAACATGATCGATTGCAGAAAGAAAGGGATCAGTTACAAGAACGGATGAATCATCTGGAAGAGCAACGAGAACACTTGCAAATGCAAACAGACCAGGCATTTCGGAGTGCTGATGAAATCGAGAAAATTTACGATGAGATATGGAATCATGCTAATACCATTCACCTTTACTCTTCGTTAGCTGAAGAAGAAAGCAAATCTATAACAATGAAAGAAAAACAAAAAGAAATTATTCGAACAACTGAGGAAATTCTAAACATCATATATAAATATAAAGGTAATGTATAATAAAAATATGTCATTGTAATGATTAGCGTTCAAGGTAAATTCTTATGTAATAATATCACAGAAGGATTTACCTTTTTCAGGTACAATAGAGATACAAAATTTGAAAGGGGAACAAAGCATTGGCAAAAAGAGTGGCAAGTGTCGATAAAAAAAGATGTGTTGCCTGCGGAGTATGTGAAAATACTTGTCCGCTGGCAGCGGCCAAGGTTTACCATGGATGTTATGCTGTGGTAGAAGAAACAGTGTGTGTAGGATGTGGAAAATGTGCAAAGTCCTGTCCGGCAGGTTGTATTGAAATGAAAGAGAGGACAGCGATGTGAAGAAAAAGAAACATTGGTATGATTATTTATGGATATGGGCAATCCTTTATTTTGCTCTCGGTTTTTTTAGTATTTTGTTCGCTTGGTTTGGGATGATTGATTTCCTGTTGCCGTTAGGAATAGCAATATTCGGTGGAAATAAATTTTTCTGTAATCATTTGTGTGGACGTGGCCAGCTTTTTAGTAAGCTTGGTGGAGATTTAAAATGCTCAAGAAATAAACCAACCCCACGATGGATGAGTTCAAAATGGTTCCGATACGGCTTTTTGATATTTTTCCTTACAATGTTTGGAAATATGGTATTTCAGACATATTTAGTTGGTGCCGGAGCATCATCCTTGCGTGAAATCATCAAATTATTCTGGACCTTCCGTGTTCCGTGGGGATGGACATACACTGCCGGAACAGTAGCTGATTGGGTGGCACAGTTTAGTTTTGGACTTTATAGTTTGATGCTTACATCTTTGTTGTTAGGGTTGATCGTAATGGTGTTATATAAGCCACGAACCTGGTGTACATTTTGTCCAATGGGAACAATGACGCAGGGTATCTGTAAATTAAAAAATAATGAAAAGAAGTAATACTATAAGGCGATTTATAAAAGACATATGTCAAAAACATTATTGACATATGCCTTTTATAGGACTATTATATAAGAAAAGCGAGAAAGGAGCAGTTTATGCCGAGACCAGTAAAATGCAGAAAAGTCTGTCATTTCCCCAATGTTTTAGAATTTCTTCCGGCAGACGATACTGACAAAAAAACACCCATTGTTCTGACGGTAGATGAGTACGAGACAATCCGTCTTTTGGACAAGAAAGGTTATAGTCAGGAGCAGTGTGCAGTATCTATGCAGATTGCAAGAACAACAGTTCAACGGATTTACGAGATTGCTAGGAAGAAAATAGCAGATGCACTCATTGATGGGCATCCGCTTAGAATCGAGGGCGGGGATTTCAGAATTTGTGACGGTCAGAGTAGCGACTGCAGCTTTGGAGGATGTTACAAACAGGAAATTTACAAAAAATATGCAGCAGAAAAAGGAGAAGGTATCATGAGAATAGCAGTAACATATGAAAATGGACAGATTTTCCAGCACTTTGGACACACAGAGACATTTAAGATTTACGATGTAGAGGAAGGAAAAGTAGTACATTCAGAAGTAGTAGATACGAATGGAAGCGGACATGGTGCGTTGGCAGGAGTTCTTAATGCCTTAAATGCCGATGTCTTGATCTGCGGCGGAATCGGAGGAGGTGCCCAGACCGCATTAGCGGCAGCAGGCATTAAGCTTTTTGGCGGAGTTTCCGGATATGCGGATGAAGCAGTAGAAGCTTTTATCAATGAAACACTTGAGTATAATCCGGATGTGAAATGTTCTCATCACGAGCACAACCACGGGGAAGGACATACATGTGGCGAGCATGGATGTGGAAGCCACAGTTGTCATTAAGAAGTGAGACTGCCATCAGATCATAAGATGAAAAAATAAAAGGTATTGATCTATAAAGAGGGAACCTGCATCATCAAATTTGCTTGAGATGTCGGGTTCTCTTTTCGTTTGCATAATGATATACTTTTATTGTGATTAAAAAAGCACGTACAAAACTCATAGGAGAAAGATGTATACTTATGACAACATTTGGTGATAAAATTAGAAAGTTGCGAAAAGAGAAAAAAATGACTCAACAAAAGCTGGGTGCTATGGTCGGCGTTTCTTATAGAACAATTCGAGCTTGGGAAATTGATGGACGATATCCAAAGCAGAGTAGTTTATATCAAAAACTGGCAGATGCATTTCAGTGTCAGGTTTCTTATCTTATGAATGATAATGAAACCGTGTGCTTGGGTAATGATGAGCCAAGTGAATATTCTGGTGCTAAACAGGCAAGGCAGATTCTTGAACAGGCAGCTGCTTTATTTGCCAGTGGAACTATGACCAATGAGGACAAAACTATTTTCATGGATGAGATAACGAGACTTTATCTGGAATAAAAAAAGAACAGAAGAAAATGGTAAGAAAAAATGAACTGTTTTGTTTTCTTGCTTGCTAGAAAAGAAGAATAGAACGTATAATAGTGTTAATGATCCAGAGATATTTACTCTGGAAATAGAATTACTTGTACCGGTGGTGCGAGTATAGATTAGGAGTGAAAGAATGGTAGAAGAAACTATGTTTTCCGGGGAGTCGAAAAATATTGAGTACAAGGTATCCTTACCCGATAAAAGTGAAAAATACATGAAGACGATTGTAGCTTTTGCCAATACACAAGGCGGCAAGCTGATTGTTGGAGTAGATGATAAAACACACCAGATTGTTGGTGTGGAAAATGATGTGTTGTTTCAGCTGATGGACGGAATTGCCAATGCAGTTTCTGATTCCTGTGTGCCACAGATTATTCCTGATATTGAGCCGCAGACAGTAGACGGGAAAACGGTCATTGTTGTATCAGTAGAAGCTGGAAAGAACAGACCGTATTATCTGAAATCAAAGGGAAAAGATAATGGTACTTATATCCGTGTTGCAGGTACATCAAGGCAGGCATTTCCGGAGAAGATAAAAGAGCTGGAAATGGAAGGAGCCAGAATCTCATGGGATGAGCTTACTTGTGTGGGTTATCCTGTTTCAGAGGAAGCAACAGAGAAACTTTGTCAGGATATCGAAAAGTTCCGGAAGAAGGCAGGAATGGCAGAGCATTCTGTAAAGAAAGAGCAGCTGATAAACTGGAAAATCTTGAAGCAGAGCGAGGGACAGCTTCTGGCAACGAATGCCTATGCATTGCTGACATCAGATTATTTTTCATTCGCCAAAACACAATGTGCGGTATTCAAGGGAACAGATCGTGCAGTGTTTCTGGATAAGAGAGAATTTACAGGACCAATCTATACACAAATCGAAGAAGCTGTAGACTTTGTATTGAGAAATATTCGACTCGGAGCAACGATTGATGGATTGGTGCGAAAAGAGAAGTATGAGCTACCACCGGAAGCAATCAGGGAAATGATCATTAACGCCCATTGTCACCGTAACCTATTGGATGAATCCTGTATTCAGGTCGCAGTTTATGATGACAGGTTGGAGGTGACTTCTCCAGGCGGATTATATAACGGATTGACTTATGAGGAAGTCATGAATGGTCATTCTAAGATCCGGAATAAAGGTATTGCCAATATATTCAGTCAGATGGGACTCGTAGAAGCATGGGGAAGCGGAATAAAAAGAATCCTGAATGCTGCAGAAGAGTATGGACTTCCGAGACCGAGATTTCAGGAATTTGATAATATGTTTCGGGTAGAGGTGTTCCGTAATTCATTTCCGATGACAAATGAAAAAGAAAGCATCGGAGAAGCATCGGAGAAGCATCGGAGAAGCATCGGAGAAGCATCGGAGGCAGAGTGGAGAACAGATCTCAACGATACACAGCAAAAGATTATAAAGTTGCTTTCAGAAGATCATCAATTATCAGCGGTTAAGTTAGCTGAAAAAATCGGGGTTGCCAGTCGAAATATTGAGAACAATATTAAGAAGTTAAAAGAGTATGGTATTCTTATAAGACATGGATCTCCAAAGAATGGTTACTGGGAGATTGTTGATAAAGATCTACAGGAGTGAGAAGTAAATTAGTCTAAGATTAGTCCAAGAGAATATATAGATAAATAACAAAAATAGATTGACATTTTGTAGTAATTAGTAGTAAACTGTACTTGTGGAAGGGAAGTGATATGTTTGGCTAGAAAAACACCAAAAGATGGCAAAGAAGAAAACATACGAGTACGGGTGACTCCAGAGCAAAAACAGAGACTTGTTGAGTATGCAGAAAGACACTATCAGAGCATGAGTGGTGTTGTATGTCAGGCATTGGATCTCCTGTACGCAAGAGAAGAACAACAAAATAATAAAGAGTAAAATGGAGTTATTTTGGAGTTTATTTCTTCATAAGCGGTGCGAAAAGCACAGAATCAGAACATATGTTCGAACTATAAGCCTCTAATAACAGCCTTTGCGTGTCATGAAATGCAGTCCGCAAAGGAGTTCGAGTAGCGGACTAAATTGCGAAAAAGCCCATAAATAAAGGTTTTGCGGGCTGTCTGGATGTTCCGGTGGAGTGCAAATGGAGTTAAAAAATATTTTTTTTCTTTGTTTTCTTTCCGGAGTTATCTGAGATTTTCGCAAAAGTAACTATGCTCAGAAAATATAATTAGTGTGAATATGAAGAACAGTTTGTTTTGATGGAAATATTTTCCGTCAGGGCAGACTGTTTTTTTATACCCTTTTTCAATGATATTAACTCCATGGTTCAGCGATAACACATATGGAAACTGTAAAATTAAAATAATTTGCTAAATTTCGGAAAATGATGTTCGATTTTACATCTGCCAGTACAGAGTATATGAAGAGATAAATATTCAAAATACAGGAGGTACTGATTATGCAGAACAAATTATTTTTAAAGGCAGCCGATATATGTGAACTTCTGGAGGTAAAACAGACATCGGCTTATGAGATCATTGGCAATCTGAATAAGGAGCTGGAAGAACAGGGATATTTGACGCTTAGAGGAAAAGTTCCGACAAAGTATTTTGTGAAGCGTTTCTACGGAGTAGAAGATACTTGTGAGATTCCACAGGAAGAGGGAAAGGAATGGTTTCATGCGTAAGAGAAAAATGTATTTATCAGTAGAAGACATTGCAGAACTCTTTGGATTATCAGTTTCGTTTGCTTACCGGGTGGTGGAAAGAATGAATGCCGATCTGGAAAGCAAGAACTATTATGTTATTCTCGGACGGGTGCCAACCCGTTATGTAGAGGACAAGATCTATGGTCTGGAACATGTTGAGCAATATTTGAAGGAGGATAAAGCGATATGAGTATAGTGCAGGAAAAAATGTATATGGATGTGGATGATGTGTGTGCAATTCTTGGTGTTTCTAAAGCGTATGCCTACAATTTGATGCGAGAGTACAACAAGGAGTTGAAAGCAAAAGGCTATATTGTAGTAGCTGGAAAAATCTCTACCAAATTTTTGGCAGAAAAAATTTACGGAATGAAGGTTGAGGATTAGCAATGGGTGTTTACAAAGAAGGAAAGAACTGGAAAGTCCAGGTCTATTATAAAGATTGGCAGGGCAACCAAAAGAGAAAACAAAAACGAGGATTCCGAACCAAGGGTGAAGCAAAAGAGTGGGAGCGAGACTTCCTTCAGCAACAGAGCCAGGGTGTGGATATCGAATTCGGGAACTTTCTGGAAATCTACTATAAGGATATGGATGTCAGACTTCGGGAACACACCATGTATACAAAGCGTTACATCATTGACTTGAAGATCAGACCGTATTTTGAGAAAAAGATTCTTAGTGAGATTACGGTGGCAGATGTACGTGCATGGCAGAATGAGTTGTTGATGTATAAGCACTGCTTGCTAAAGGTGCAAGATTGGGCGTTGTGTTGTCATTTATGATGGGAGTAACCACACTGTCTCTTCCATCCATGATTATGCTGAAAAAGGCAATCAAACCAAAACTCTTAGGTTTGTTCATTGGAATCTGTACCGTAGGAATTATTATTGTTGGTTATGCATTTAATGCATTTCAATATTTGCTTATTTAACAGGAGGAAAAGATTATGTCATTATTTGGATTAGGAAAGAAAAAAGAAGAAGTTAAGATAGAGCCAGCTTGTGCTTGCAATGGAGAAGTAGCTACTTATGAAGCATCATCATGTTGCTGTGGCGGTCAACAGGTAGATAACTGTTGTGGTGGAGATAATAAGCTTACAAGCATTAAGGTGCTTGGTGCTGGGTGTAAAAGCTGTCATGATCAGTATGAAAATGTTAAAAAGGCCATTGAAGAATTAGGGTTAGGAATTAAAGTAGAATATATCACAGATATGGAAAAGGTTATGGCTTACGGTGTTATGAGTATGCCTGCCATTGTTGTGAATGAAACAGTTGCTTCAATGGGGAAAGTATTAAACAGCACTGAAGTAATTAAGCTGCTTGGAAAGTTGGGATTTTAATGGCAAAGAAAAAGAGTGAAGGAATTAATTTTTTCCAAAAGTATCTTACAATCTGGGTATTTATATGTATGGTAGTCGGAGTAATCATTGGTAAGTTATTACCGGCCATACCTAACGCACTCGGTAATCTTGAAATATCTGGAATTTCTATTCCGATTGCAATACTTATCTGGATTATGATTTATCCAATGATGCTAAAAGTGGATTTTCAGAGTATTAAACAAGTGGGAAAGAATCCCAAAGGGCTTTTCATTACATGGATTACAAATTGGCTAATAAAACCATTTACCATGTATGGAATTGCATCATTGTTCTTGTTTACAGTATTTAAAGGATTTATTGCACCAGAACTTGCTACTCAGTATCTTGCAGGAGCAGTGCTTCTTGGAGCAGCACCATGTACAGCAATGGTATTTGTATGGAGTACTCTTACAAAAGGAAATCCTGCTTATACTGTGTACAGGTAGCAACGAACGATTTAATCATACTGATTGCATTTGTGCCAATTGTAAAGTTTTTGCTTGGAGTATCAAATGTATCAGTCCCCTATGGAACATTGTTTTTCAGTGTGATTCTGTTTGTGGTGATTCCGCTTGTTGGGGGTGTATTAACAAGAATAGTTGTAGTTAAAAATAAAGGAATAGGGTATTTTGAAAACACTTTTGTTCATAAGTTTGATAACGCAACTACAGTTGGCTTGCTTCTTACTTTGGTTTTAATATTTGCATCACAAACAGAAGTTATCTTATCAAATCCTTTGCACATAGTGTTGATAGCAGTGCCGCTCACGGTTCAGACTGTTCTTATTTTCTTTATTGCTTATTCAGCGTCAAAGATATTTGGAATGTCACATGACATAGCAGCACCGGCAGGAATGATAGGGGCATCAAACTTCTTTGAGTTAGCTGTAGCCGTAGCTATTGCATTATTTGGTACAACGAGTCCGGCTGCACTTGCAACAACGGTAGGTGTATTAACAGAAGTTCCTGTTATGCTTGCGCTTGTAAAGGTGGCCAATAGTACAAGAGGATGGTTTAAGAAATGATAGATGGAAGAAAAAAGGTAGCATTTATCTGTGTTCACAATTCCTGTAGAAGTCAGATTGCCGAGGCACTTGGAAAACATCTAGCATCTGATGTGTTTGAAAGCTATTCTGCCGGGACAGAAACAAAGCCACAAATCAATCAGGATGCTGTTCGCATAATGAAAAAACTCTATGGAATTGATATGGAAACAAATGGTCAATACAGCAAGTTAATTACAGATATCCCAGACGTAGACATCGCAATTTCAATGGGATGTAATGTTGGATGTCCTTTTATCGGCAGACCTTTTGATGATAACTGGGGACTAGATGACCCTACAGGAAAAGATGATGTGGATTTTATTAAAGTAATTAATCAGATAGAACTGAAAATAAAGAATATGATAGATAGGATGAAATAGACAGATTCGAGTTTGTTGAACTGAATCCGAAAAGCATTAGGGCGCAGAGGAGATAGAATCCTTTGCGTAAAAGACTAACGAACATATTTAATGAAACATCGGAACCATCTTCTTTTTGTTGTTTACCTATAATAACGATTGGAGTAGTCGATTATAGACACTGCAATCAAAAAATCTGAAAATATATTTATCAACATTACATAAAAGTGTGTAGATGCACATAAAATGGGAATACTTATTGAAACTCAGGTCGTTCTGTGATAGAATCTTATTACTAAAAAGTGTGCAGATGCACGGAAATGGGGAATGTAACGGTGGAGATTAAAAGAGACGCTTACCTACAGCAGCTGATCGAGCGAAAAGATAATGGAATGATAAAGGTGATTACCGGTATTCGTAGATGTGGCAAATCCTTTTTGCTGTTTACCATCTTTAAGAGATACTTACTGGAGAACGGCGTTGATGTTGATCATATTATTGAAATTGCATTGGATGGTATTGAGAACGAAGAATTAAGAGATCCCAAGGTATGCTTCAAGTACATCAAGGATACCATGAAAGACGACGGGAAGTATTATCTCCTTTTAGATGAAGTGCAGTTCATGCCACGATTTGAGGAAGTGCTGAACAGCCTGCTCCGCATGAGCAATATTGATGTGTATGTCACCGGAAGTAATTCCAAGTTCCTGTCCAGCGACATTGTGACCGAATTCCGTGGCAGAGGTGATGAGATTAGAATCTACCCTCTCTCCTTTGCAGAGTTTTATTCTGTCTATGACGGCGATTATGATGATGCCTGGGATGACTACATGATCTACGGAGGATTGCCGCAGATCGTAAGTTTCCAGAGCGAACGACAGAAAGCGGACTATCTGAAGAACATCTTTGCAAATGTCTATCTGAAGGATGTTATTGAAAGAAATAAGATTCAGAACGTGGATGAGATTGGGATTCTGGTTGATGTGCTTGCATCTGCAATCGGCGCACCGACCAACCCTTCAAAGATTGCCAATACCTTTGCCAGCGAGCACCAGATGACTTATGCTAATAAAACCATCTCCAAGCATATCGACCATTTGACAGATGCCTTTTTGATTTCCAAGGCAAGCCGATACGATATTAAGGGCAGAAAGTATATCGGTGCAAATCTGAAATACTACTTTACTGATCTGGGACTGAGAAATGCACGTCTGAATTTCAGACAGCAGGAGCCTACTCATATCATGGAGAACATTGTTTATAACGAGCTGCTGATCCGTGGCTACAATGTTGATGTGGGTGTCGTGGATATCTTCGGTAAGGATAAAGAGGGCAAACGTGTTCGCAAGCAGTTGGAGGTTGACTTTGTGGTGAATCAAGGAAACCAGAGATACTATATCCAGGTTGCATATGACATGACTTCGGAAGAAAAACAGACGCAGGAGTTCAATTCTCTGCGTAATATCCCGGACTCTTTCAAGAAGATCGTCATAGTAAATGGCAGCAAAAAGCCTTGGAGAAATGATGAAGGTTTTGTCATCATGGGAATGAAGTATTTCTTGCTGAATGCGAATAGTCTGGAATTTTAAGTCGATTTGAGTTGTTGCTGTGGTGTTGTTCTATTTCAAAAAAGAGTGAAATGATATAAATAAGGCCACGGCTGATTTCATGTTGGAACAGCCGTGGCTCAGTTTATTTTTTTATCCGTACAAACGAGACTGTTCCGCAGATTATGTAGAACAGACAGAGTACGATTCCGATAGTGAGAACATACGAGAATAAAGATGAACTTAAGAACGAAATAAACAAAAGTTTTTGAAACTGAGAAATAGGAATTTGTGTAGGAGATAGTTTATTATGAAGAAGTATAAAAGGAAACTCTACTTTTCGTAGATAGCGGAAATAAAAACTGTGATTTAGAATGTGGCTATGGAGGTAGTAAGAAAATGAATCAATACGTAACTGGAGCAGTGATTAAAGAACTGCGTGAAAAAAACAATGTCACACAATTACAGTTAGCAGACAAATTAGGGGTTAGTGATAAGACAATCTCTAAATGGGAGACAGGAAAAGGATATCCGGATATTACATTATTAGATCCGATTGCCAATGCCCTTTCGGTGTCTGTTGCTGAGCTGATTTCTGGGAATACAGTTTATAATTCCAATATATCTGCAAATATGTTGCGTTCCCAATTTTATGTGTGTCCGGTTTGTGGAAATGTAATTCATGGTATGGGAGAATCTGTGATTCACTGTCATGGAGTATTACTGCAACCGGAAGAAGCTGAAGAAACAGACGAAAACCATAAGATTTTTATAGAACATGTAGAGGATGAATATTATGTGCAGATAAGGCATGAGATGACCAAAGATCATTACATTTCTTTTATTGCAGCAGTTTCTTCTGACAGGATGCAGATGGTAAAGCTGTATCCGGAAGGAGATGCACAGGCACGTTTTAAGATTAACGGAGTAAAAAAGATCTATTTTTACTGCAATAGAAGTGGATTGTTTTCGGTTACTCTGCTGAAAAATTGAATTGACGATAAAATGGCAGAGAAATCAATCATATGCTTTGATTATCCATTAATGGATGAAAGCAATGAAAATTCCCGTTTATTGGGAAGTTGCAGAGAACGAAAAATCGGAAGTTTACAGCGAGGTGAAAGATGTTGAATTATGTAGAATATGGAAAAGAAAACAAATATGATGATGATATATTTTTTCAAAAATACAGTCAAATGAGTCGCTCACAGCAGGGACTAGCCGGTGCAGGAGAATGGGAAACATTGAGAAAGCTGCTGCCGGATTTTAAAGATAAGCGTGTGCTTGATTTAGGATGCGGCTATGGATGGCACTGTATTTATGCGATGGAACACGGAGCGTCTTCTGTTGTAGGTGTTGATATTTCTCATAAAATGCTCGAGGTAGCCAAAGAAAAAACACATTTTCCACAGGTTGAATATAAATGCTGTGCTATAGAAGATGTGGAATTCCCAGAGGAGAGTTTTGATGTAATATTAAGTTCACTTGCGTTTCACTATGTAGCAGATTATGAGATTTTAGTAAAAAAGATATATAGAATACTGAAGTCTGGTGGTAAGCTAGTTTTTACGGTTGAACATCCTGTTTTTACTGCCTATGGAACACAAGACTGGTATTATAACGAAAAAGGAGAAATACTGCATTTTCCGGTGGATAATTATTATTATGAGGGCAAACGAACAGCTGTGTTTTTGGGAGAAAAGGTTACAAAATTTCATAGAACACTGACCACATATCTAAATACACTGCTTTCAAATGGTTTTATAATAAATCATATTGTGGAGCCGCAGCCGCCGGAAAACATGATGGATATTCCGGGGATGCGGGATGAAATGCGCCGTCCCATGATGCTGATTGTATCGGCGAACAAAAAAGTGGATAGATAGAACTAAAACTCCTATAAGGTATAAATGGAGGTAATTTATGTTTAAAGAAAAAATTATTATAGAGATGAAAGAAGTATTCAAAGAAATTCCTTTTGGCATAGAGCATACTCTCAAAGTTTTGAAAAATGCAGAAGATATAATGAAAGGAGAAAATATCGGAGAGGAAGAAAAAGAATTCATCAGTATTATTGCTATACTACATGATATTGGTGCGGTTGAAGCACAAAAAAAATACGGTTCTATTGATGGTGCCTATCAAGAAAAGGAAGGACCAGAAGTAGCGAAAGAAATATTAAAAAAGGTAGGCTATAACAAAAATATTGATAGAATATGCTTTATAATAGGCAACCATCATACTCCATCTAAAATTGATGGACTAGATTTTCAAATACAATGGGAAGCTGATTTGCTTGAAAATTTAACGGTTATGGATAAAGAAAAAGAACAGGAAAAGATAAAAAAGTGTATAGATGAAAACTTTAAAACAAACACAGGAAAAAGGATAGCTTATAATCGCTTTATTTTAGGATAATAAGCGGGAATCCTCGGCAATTCAATTACCGAGATGAAAGCGCAGGAGTGTGCGTATCCGCACAAAAAATA
>NZ_JBBMEI010000021.1:0-53451 GCF_040096655.1 Blautia intestinihominis
ATTTTGCCCTGTATGTCTCGGGATTTTGCCATATTCATGGCAAAACGCCTCGCGGGATACTACATGTGAATAGTAACCACCAACATCCCCTAATACGTCAGGCAAAAAAGGCAGATCACATCAATTCCAGAGGAATCGACATAATCTGCCTTTTCTGTATATCTATCATATAATTTTATCTGCGGCGTACCATGACTGCCTGGTAAGGATTCAGGGATTTCTGGCTGGTTTCGCTGTAGTTATTGCGTTTCTGATTATTGACACCCATGATCACACCGTCCACGATATTGGAGCAGAGGATCTTCATATATTCTTTTTCTCTCTCCGGGTCATCACCGGTACTGCACAGCATCAGTTTGCAGTCGTTTTTGTATAGTTCATCTTCGATATGTCTCGCAAGCGAGGAAAAATACGGATGACGGATATCCGGAACCAACATCGCCACGATCCCCGCCTTCTGCTTGAACATGCTCCTTGCCAGTTCGTTCGAAATATAGTTCAGTTCTTTCATCGCCTGTTCGATCTTCATCCGTGTTTCAGGAGCCACATTTGCTGTCTCGATTTTCTATGAAACATTTTTCATTCTGATAATACGATACCGAAAATTTCCAGTTTCGTCAAGACAAAATAAGCCCCCGCCGTATAAGCGAGGGCTCAAAACTGTCATATATTATTTATTTGAAGTACTCTACACCGGACTCAAAGATCTTGATATCCTGCTCGCCGTAGATGTTGACAGCCACACCGTCACCGCGACGTTCACTGTGTGCCATCTTACCGAGGATACGTCCGTCAGGGCTTGTGATACCTTCGATGTTCATGTAGGAACCGTTTACGTTCCATTCTTCATCTGCGCTCAATTCTCCGGCCGGAGTTACATACTGAGTTGCAACCTGTCCGTTTGCGAAGAGTTTTGCGAGCCATTCATCATTGGCAACAAAACGTCCTTCCCCGTGGGATGCCGGGTTGCAGTATACACCGCCAAGCTGCGCTTTCTGAAGCCATGGAGACTTGTTGCTGACAACTTTGGTGTAGACCATCTTGGAGATATGGCGTCCAATGGTGTTGAAGGTCAGTGTCGGAGAATCTTCTTTCTGTCCGCAGATCTCACCGTATGGTACAAGACCAAGTTTGATGAGCGCCTGGAAACCATTGCAGATACCAAGTGCAAGACCGTCTCTCTCATTTACAAGTTTCATAACAGCCTCTTTGATCTTTGCATTCTGGAATGCAGTTGCAAAGAATTTCGCAGAACCATCCGGTTCATCACCTGCGGAGAATCCACCAGGGAACATGATGATCTGTGCTTCGTTGATCGCTTTCTCAAAGAGTTCTACAGAATCATGGATATCTTCTGCTGTCAGGTTCTTGAAGACTTTGACATCAACTTCTGCGCCTGCTCTCTCAAATGCACGGGTGCTGTCATATTCACAGTTGGTTCCCGGGAACACCGGAATGAATACACGCGGTTTTGCAACTTTGTGTCTGCATACATAGATGTTTTCTGCATGGTACAGATCATCTTTGGCAGGTTTTTCATTTGCTTCACCGGAAACGGTCTTGAAGACTCTTTCTAGAGTTCCTTTCCATGCTTCTACAGCTTCTGCCTCTGTGATCACGGTATTTCCATAAGAGAATTTACCGTCGTCAGTAACTTCACCGATCAGTGTGTAAGTGATGGAAAGCTTGCCGACTTTGTCTGCCGGAACTTCCATGATGATATCGCCAAATCCCGGAGCGAAGAAATCTCTTGGATCCAGATTGTGCTCGATCTTTACGCCAAGTGCGTTACCGAATGCCATCTTGGAAACGGCTGCTGCAATACCATGACGATCCAGTGCATAAGCGGAAACGACTTTGCCGCTCTGGATATCATTGTGAAGTTTTTCATACTGATCCATGATTCCTGCGTAATCCGGCAGATCGTACTGATCGTGTGGTGCACGGAGCCATACCAGTTTGTTTCCTGCTTTTTTAAGTTCAGGAGTGATGACATCCTGGATCTTCGCTACATCTACTGCAAAGGAAACGAGTGTCGGAGGTACGTCGATCTCGTTGAAAGTACCGGACATACTGTCCTTACCTCCGATGGACGGAAGTCCGAATCCCATCTGTGCCGCATATGCACCAAGAAGTGCGGAGAACGGCTGGCTCCATCTCTTAGGATCTTCGGTCATGCGGCGGAAGTATTCCTGGAAGGTGAAGCGGATCTTCTTGTAGTCACCACCTGTTGCAACGATTCTTGCAACAGATTCTGTCACTGCGTAGGCAGCTCCATGATATGGGCTCCAAGAGGACAGATACGGGTCAAATCCATAGCTCATCATCGTTACAGTATCGGTCTTGCCATTCTGTACCGGAACTTTTGCTACCATGCTCTGTGTCTCGGTAAGCTGATACTGACCGCCGTATGGCATAAATACGCTTCCGGCTCCGATAGAACCGTCGAACATCTCAACGAGGCCTTTCTGTGAGCATACATTGAGGTCAGCAAGTGTCTCGAGCCATTTTGCCTTGACATCTGCTACATCCGGGCGGTCTTCAAAAAGGTTGCCCTCTTTGTTCGGGATCTCAACTTCTACGGTTGTTTCCTGATGTGCACCGTTGGTATCAAGGAAAGCACGGGAAATATTTACGATCTCCTTGCCTCTCCAGGTAAGGACAAGACGAGGATCCTCTGTAACGACTGCAACCGGGATCGCTTCCAGGTTTTCTTCGTTTGCATAGCCAAGGAAGGTATCTACGTCTTTCGAATCTACAACAACTGCCATACGCTCCTGGGATTCAGAGATTGCGATCTCTGTTCCGTCAAGGCCGGCATATTTCTTCGGAACTTTGTCGAGGTCTACGCGAAGTCCGTCTGCAAGTTCACCGATGGCAACAGATACACCGCCGGCACCGAAGTCATTACATTTCTTGATGATGTGGCTGACTTCCTCGCGTCTGAACATACGCTGGATCTTACGCTCTGTCGGCGCATTACCTTTCTGGACTTCTGCACCGCAGACTTCGATGGATGCCTCTGTATGTACTTTGGAGGAACCGGTAGCACCGCCGATACCGTCACGTCCGGTACGTCCTCCGAGAAGGATGATGATATCGCCCGGATCAGAGTTCTCACGGATGACCGCGCGTCTCGGAGCTGCACCCATAACAGCACCGATCTCCATACGTTTTGCAACGTAGTCCGGATGATAGACTTCTTTGACATAACCGGTAGCCAGACCAATCTGGTTGCCATAGGAGCTGTAGCCGTGAGCTGCACTTCTGACAAGTTTCTTCTGAGGAAGTTTGCCCTTGAGGGTTTCCTTCACAGATACAGTCGGGTCAGCAGCACCTGTCACACGCATTGCCTGATATACATAAGTACGTCCGGAAAGCGGGTCACGGATCGCACCGCCGAGGCAGGTAGCAGCACCACCAAACGGCTCGATCTCTGTCGGATGGTTGTGTGTCTCATTCTTGAAGTTGATGAGCCACTCTTCTTCCTTGCCGTCTACATCTACCGGTACAACGATGCTGCAGGCATTGATCTCATCGGATTCTTCCTGGTCAGCAAGTTTGCCCTCGGATTTCAGTTTCTTCATTGCCATCAGGGCAAGATCCATCAGGCAGACAAATTTGTCGTCACGGCCTTTGTAGAGAACTTCTCTGTCAGCAAGATATTTCTCATAAGTCTTTACGATCGGTTCTTTGTAATCGCCCTCATCAAACTTCACATCGGTAAGTTCTGTGGAGAATGTGGTATGACGGCAGTGATCAGACCAATAGGTATCCAGTACACGGATCTCGGTCATGGACGGATCACGTTTTTCTTCGTTGTTAAAATAATTCTGAATGTGCTGGAAATCCTTGAAGGTCATTGCAAGATTCAGAGAATCATACAGTGCTTTGAGGTCTGCTTCCGGCATATCCTTGAAACCGTCAAAGATCTTGACATCCTCTGGTTCCGGGAATACGGTAACCAGTGTTTCCGGTTTCTCAAGTCCTGTCTCACGGGAGTCTACCGGGTTGATGCAGTGATGTTTGATGGCATCAAATTCTTCGTCTGTTACATTTCCTTCTATTACATAAGTCGTTGCAGAGCGGATGATCGGCTGTGCATCTCCATCGAGGAACTGCACACACTGTACAGCGGAATCTGCTCTCTGGTCGAACTGTCCCGGAAGATATTCTACAGAAAAGATCTTCGCGCCTTCTGCGGCTTCAAATTTCTCAAGATACAAGTCGTCAACCGGCGGCTCTGCAAATACGGTTCTGCATGCTTTTTCAAAAACTTCATCTGAAATATTTTCTACATCATAACGGATCAGCACTCTTACATTCGTTGCGGATTTGATTCCGAGATAGCTACTGATCTCATGCTTTAATTCTTTTGCCTGTACAGCATAGGCTGGTTTCTTTTCTACATAAACGCGTCTTACGTTACTCATTAGAAACTCCTTTCAGATAGTAATCATTGGTTTTGGTAGTTACTGTTCACAGGCATTCCCGTGAGCAGTAACTCTGGTTGTTTTTTGGGATAGAATAGTTGTTATTTTACAAAATATATAGTATCATAACAAATATCATTAGTAAAATTAATATATCTTATATTTTTTATTAGATATACTAATTAGTAAATGGAGGTTTCTTATGGACATCAATCTCGAATTATACAAAGTTTTCTATTATGTAGCTACGACTTTAAGTTTCTCAGAGGCATCCCGCCAGCTTTTTATCTCTCAGTCTGCCGTCAGCCAGTCGATCAAGACCCTGGAAAAAAAACTCGGCCACACGCTCTTTATCCGCAGTACAAAAAAAGTCCTCCTCACGCCGGAAGGAGAACTTCTTCTGGAGCACGTCAAGCCCGCCCTTCTGATGCTTGATGAAGGGGAAGCCCTGCTCTCGGGCGACAACATGCTCAAAGGACAGCTCCGTATCGGTGCCAGTGACACGATCTGCCGTTATTTCCTGATCGAATATTTCCGCAGGTTCCACCAGTCTTACCCGGATGTCCGGATCAAAGTCACCAACAGCACTTCGATCGGCTGTGTCGAACTTCTGGAAAAAGGACAGGTCAACCTGATCGTGTGCAACTCACCAAACTCCCGCCTCGGAAACCATATGAAAGTCAAAGTATTAAAAGATTTCCACGATGTGTTCGTAGGTGACCCGGACTGTTTTGCCTTCAAGCATCTGCCCTGCTCGCTGAAAGAGCTTCTGGAATATCCGATCCTGATGCTTTCTTCCAAGAGCACGACCAGTGAATATCTCTATCATACCTTTGCCGCGCATGATCTGAAACTGCTGCCGGAAGTCGAGCTCAACAGTAATGACCTCCTGATGGATCTCGCAAGGATCGGTCTTGGCATCGCGTGTGTTCCTGATTATATGCTGGATCCAGAAGATTCTCTCAAACCAATCCCTCTTACAGAACAGCTTCCGTCCCGCCAGCTGATCCTTGTCCAGCACGATAACCTGCCCGTGTCCCAGGCGGCAGAACGATTCCTGGAAATGTTCTGAAAAAAAGAGCCCCCTGACGGGAGCTCCCTGAATTTACTGTGGCATAACCTCTACTGCTTTTGTGATATATTCGTTGTTGATCTGATCGAAAGCA
The DNA here is from genome assembly GCF_040096655.1 of Blautia intestinihominis. Classification (NCBI taxonomy): domain Bacteria; kingdom Bacillati; phylum Bacillota; class Clostridia; order Lachnospirales; family Lachnospiraceae; genus Blautia; species Blautia intestinihominis. The sequence continues at coordinate 5,600 of NZ_JBBMEI010000021.1, forward strand.
CCGCTGTCTGCCTTGGATGCATATGCCATGTCGATCGGCATCTTGCCTAATACCGGTACATTCAGTTCTGCTGCGATCTCGTCAATATGGCTCTCACCAAAGATCTTGATCGGAGTTCCGCAGTCCGGACATTTGACATAGCTGTAGTTCTCTACGATTCCAAGTACCGGAATCTTCATCATCTCTGCCATGTTGTAAGCTTTCTTGACGATCATCTTGACAAGATCCTGCGGAGAACTTACGATCACGATTCCATCGATCGGAAGAGACTGGAATGCAGTAAGCGGTACATCGCCGGTTCCTGGCGGCATATCTACGAAGAGATAGTCGATCTGATCCCATACTACATCTGTCCAGAACTGTTTTACCATATTTGCAAGGACCGGACCTCTCCAGATAACCGGAGTGTCCTCTGTCGGAAGAAGAAGGTTGATGGACATAACCTTGATCCCATTTGCTGTCTCCATCGGATAGATTCCGTTGTCGTCTGCCTGTGCTGCTCCTGTCAGTCCGTACATCTTCGGGATAGATGGTCCTGTGATGTCCGCATCCAGGATACCTACCTTGTAGCCCTTGGCTGCCATTGCGTTTGCGAGGGATCCTGTCACGAAGGATTTACCTACGCCGCCCTTGCCGCTGACAACACCGATGACGTGTTTTACATCTGAAAAGATGTTCTGTTCCGCCATAAAATTCTGCGGATTGCTCTGTCCTTTGCTTGCGCATCCTTCGCAGCTTGATTTGCCGCATGATCCGCTGTTACTGCATTCTGCCATTTCTTGTTTCTCCTTTATTTTCCGGTCCTTACAGTCCTGTCTCCCGGGCCGCATGACCTGTATTTTATTTCATAAACCGGTCGATCGCACGTTCCAGCTCCTTGATGGCATCCTTGTCTCCGTGCTCTACCGCATCCACGATACAGTGCTCAATATGATCCTGAAGGATGATCTTACCTGTATTGTTGATGGCTGATTTGACCGCCGAAAGCTGGATCAGCACCTCAGAACAGTCTCTGCCGTCCTCCACCATACGCTTGATCGATTCCAGATGTCCGATCGCCCTGGAAAGCCGGTTCAGAACCGCCTTGGTCTGGGCATGGCTGTGATGATGACCGTGTTCTCCATGAGAATGTTCTATTGTAGTTCCATCTTCCAGTACATGTACATGGGTTTCCTTTGCTTCACTCATGTCAGTGCTCCTCTCAGGTATCAAATTATCAGTACTGTCTTACGGGCTGCTTCTATAGTAATACCCGCAGCCTTGAAATTATATTATACCACACTGCCTAAATCTCTGTAAAGGAACATCTCTGTTTTATCTGCGATGTTACAATATCAAAGACGATCGTTCCATCTGCAAGGATAGTCTTGTCATAGGAGACATCTTTGCCCTGGAATTTCTTTTTGACATATTCTTCCGGGTCTGCAATCTCCACTTCCTCCACAAAGACATCCCGCATCTGGTTTCTCGGGCATTTATTAAAGATCTCCCAGATTACTTCATATTCTTTCATGGTCTCTGTCCTCTCTGAAAGTCATATATCCAGACTCCACTTTCCCTCGATCTCATCTGCAAACTCTGCCTCGATCACACCAAGCTCATCCTTCTGTTCAAGTGGCACTGCCCAGGAAAGCCCACAGCTTGCCGAGATCTCCCTCGGGACCGGGATCAGTCTTCCGACGATCCCGTTCTCCTTGCAGTATCTCTCCACCGCCATGGCACCGCTGGTGCTGTAAAAAGTCAGCAGATATCTTGGAATCTTCTGGATCATGGTTTTACGACTTTGGCTGCTTTTGCAAGAGTCTCTACGATGTCATACATGTTTGTGACTTCTCCGACCTGAAGTTTGTCTGTCAGGCCATAGTAATTCAGGCAGGTACCGCAGGTTTTGATCTCCACGCCCTGCGCTTCCAGGCTCTTGAGATCTTCGAGAGAATCAGAGCCTTCTGTGGTCAGTGTTGCACCACCATTATAAAAAAGCATGGTCTTTGGAAGTTTCTCAAGCTGTGTCACTGCGAAAATAAAGCCTTTCATCAGGACTTTGCCGAGTTCATCGTTTCCGCGTCCCATGATTGCTGTATCAACTGCGATCACGAAATCTCCCCTGACATCTGGGATGCACTCTACGGTTTCCTCCTGGGTTTCTGACGGCTTCTGGTCTTTCACACGGATGATGACCTGGAATTCCTGGTCGGATTTTTTCTCGGAAAGTACTTCTGCACCTGCATGTTTTCCCATTCTGGTAAGGTTCTGTACTGCTGTTTCATTATCTACGAGCACAGTGATCTCTGCATCTCCCTGGATGCCGTCCAGGACTTTCTTTGTCTTTACGACCGGGATCGGGCACTGTTCTCCTCTTGCATCTACTGTATATTTCTGTTCCATGATCTTAACCTCCTGTATCTGCATGATTTGTCTCAATTTTCACACTGGTTTCATTGTACCAGACCTTACCTTTTTTTGCAAACCATGCAGGAAAGTAAGATCTGCCCGAAACGTTTTTTCGTCGCACACAAGATTTTTTGTATCTTTATAAAAAATTTGTCGAAAAGAATTGAACTTCTGCGAAGAATAGAGTATCATAAATATAATTTTACAAAAACGAGAATTTTAGTCAAAGGAGATATAACATGCAGCTTTTAAAAGACCGTATACTGAAAGATGGAATCGTGAAACCAGGAAATATTTTGAAAGTAGACAGTTTTTTGAATCACCAGATGGACATTACTCTGATCAATGAGATCGGCAAAGAATTCAAGAGACGTTTTGCTGACTGCCCGATTACCAAGATCCTTACGATCGAAGCATCTGGAATCGGAATTGCCTGTATCGCAGCACAGTATTTTGATGTGCCTGTAGTTTTTGCCAAGAAGGCACAGAGCCTGAATCTGGATGGTGAGATGTACTGTTCCAAGGTAGAATCTTTCACCCACAAGAAAGTTTATGACGTGATCTTATCCAAGAAATTTCTCGGACCGGAAGACCATGTTCTCCTGATCGATGATTTCCTTGCCAACGGATGTGCACTGCTCGGCCTGATCGAGATCGTCAAAGAATCCGGAGCTACCCTTGAAGGTGCCGGAATCGTGATTGAGAAAGGTTTCCAGAACGGCGGACAGAAGATCCGTGACATGGGTGTTCGTCTGGAATCTCTTGCGATCGTTGACTCTATGACTGATGATTCTCTGACATTCCGCGAGTAATTTTTTACCGTCCACAGTAAAATTTATCGCAAAGCGCACAAAACAACAGCCGGAACAAAGTCTTAATGCTCTGTTCCGGCTGTATTTTTGTATCTTTACTTATTATTTCTTTGCCTTTTCGGTCGGTGTTGGTGTCTCCGTAGCGGTTGGCTTCGGCGTAGAAGTCGGCTTCTTTGTCGGCTCCGCCTTTTCCGTTGGAGTTGGTGTTTCTGTCTCAGCTGGTGTCGGGGAAACTTCCTCCGGTGTTTCCGTTGGAGTCACCGTCGGCTCTGCTGCCTCAGTCGGTGTGACCGGCTCCGGTGTCTCTGTCGGGTCCGGCTCTACTTCCTTCTCTGAATAATATCCATTGTCGATCAGGATCTCATAGTTATCCCTGTCGATCATCTGCGACTCACAGAGATAAGTTCCTATGATCTTGACGCCATTGTCATACTGCTCGTAATCATTGACTTCCGGATCATCCTCTCCGTGGAGATATACATTTACCATCTCCTCGCACTGATCCGCAAGTTCTCTGAAATCCATAAATACACTGAATGCCTGTGTGCCGGATGCTATACGCTTCACTGCATCCTCCTTGCAGCCATTTCCCGTGATCATCGGCCAGATATCTGTTCCCGGAACTACACCAGCCTCCTGAAGTGCTTCCTGCACGGCTCCTGCTGCATCGTCAAATCCTGTACAGATGATATCCGGTGCCGCTCCATCTGGATAAAACTGCTCCAGGATCTCTGCTGCACGTGATTTTGCAGTGTTTTTACTCCATCTCAGGATTCCTGTGTCATCAAAAGAAAGTTTGCCTGATTTGCATACAAGAGTTCCGTCATCCAGATATTCCTGCAGCGCCTCCATCAGACCGTTATACAGAAACAGCGCCTGCGTATCATCCAGAGATCCCATAAAAAATTCGATTGTCCTGGATTCTTTTGCCTCACGGACCTTGTCCAGTTCTTCGCTCTCAATGATCTTCTTGCCGATCATCTGACCGATCTGGCGGCCGCCAAATGTGACATAATATTTGACTGCATTCGTATCCATGATCAGATCATCGTAGGAAAATACCGGAATTTCCGCTTCCTTCACGCTCTCAAGGACACTCTTGAGCCCATAAGGATCCACCGGTGCAATGACGAACGCAGAAACCTCTTCTGCTGTCAGTTCCTGGATCTGGGAAACCTGTCTGGAAACATCGTTCTCGGCATACTCGATCACCGGTTCATATCCATCGTCCTCAAGTGTGCTTTTGAACTCATCTGCATCTCTGGTCCATTTCTCCTCGTTTGGAAGAAGAACGGCGATCTTCTCTCTGGAAGCTTCCGTTGTCTCCTCCGTCTTGTCCTCATTGTCAGAATCTGAGGTTTCTGTTTCCTTTGATGATTTCTGTTTATTTGTTTCTTTATCTGATTTTGCTTCCGGAGTCGGAGTCTCTGTCAGTTCATCCTCTCCTGCTCCCTCTTTTTCTGTCTGTGCACTTTCACTGGCAGCTTCTGTTGCCTCATTCTTGCCACATCCGCCAAGTACAGTCGTTGTCAGAAAAATGCCTAATAAAAGATATGCTGTCTTTTTTTTCATGTTAAATTCCTTTATATTCCTTTGCGAGAAGTTTCAGATAGTCTCTATAGGCTGCCGCTGTCTTCTTTGGCTTGACGATCGTAACGTCCCTTCCCATTGCAGTCAGCCATCCAAAAAACTGCGGACCGGATATCTGTGGTACTGTAACGGATATGTATCCGGCTTCTTTTGTCTTGTAATTTCCATGAGTGCCAAAATATTCCTGAACTTCTTTTTCTCTTGTCTCCCTGCACAGAAGTTTCATAGGTTTCTCTGTATCCTGGATCTCGCTCTCGTCCAGAACAAAATGCTTTACCAGTACTTCTTTAACAACCGGCTGTACTTTCTCTTTGTTCTGTCTGACTGCAGGTTTCAGCACTGTTTCCTTCTTTTCTTCTGCATTCCGACCTGCAAGATAATAGCCGCCCGGTCTTCCTCGTTTATATTTTATGTCCAGTCCAAACTCTCTCAGCGCGTCTAAATCATCATAAATACTTTTACGCTCCGCATTGACTCCACATTCTGTCAGTTTCTCAAGGATCTCCTGCATAGTTACTGCACGGTTCTCCCCGGTCTCCTCAAGCAGATGTTCCAAAACCAGTATTTTTGCTTTCTGATTACGTGATTTCGCCATTTTTGTCCCCTTGTTTGCCCTTTTATGATTATGATTGTCTTTTGCAAAAAGAAGGTGTCAAAAGCATTTGGCTCTCAGCACCTTCGTGACCTTTTATATTTGAATTATATCCTCACCATATTTTGAATGCAAGTACTATTTGAGGAATCTGTGACAGATATAATCGTTGGCTTCTTTTTCCTGGCTGTCGTCAAGCGGGGTAAGCTCTGTCTGCTCTCCGTATTTCTTCTGCAGTGCGTGCAGGATCAGCCAGTCCGCAAGCTGCGGGTTCTTCGGAAGCAGCGGTCCATGGAGGTAGGTTCCGATCACATTCTTGTACACAACACCTTCATAACCGGATTTACCGTCATTTCCAGAACCATAGAGAACTTTGCCAAGCGGTTTGTTATCGTTGATACATGTCCTTCCACCGTGGTTCTCAAAACCGACGACCGGCATCTCAAACAGGTCGCTCTGAAGGACGATGTTGCTGATGAGACGGCCCTCCTCCTGCTCTGTATACATATCTACAAGTTCCAGCCCCTTGATCGTTCCCTGGTCCGTCTTGTAGTAATTTCCAAGGAGCTGATAACCGCCGCAGATAGCGATAACGACTCCATTATCCTCTACATATGCCTTGAAATCCTTCTGGATCTCCTTGAGTTTCTCACAGACAAGCATCTGCTCCCTGTCGGAACCGCCTCCCAGAAGCACGATATCAAGTTTGGAAAAATCAATCTTGTCATCGATCTCGTAGGCGATGGTTTCTGCCTCGATTCCTCTCCACTGGCATCTCTTCATCAGGCACTGGATATTGCCTCTGTCCCCGTAAAGATTCAGGAGATCCGGATATAAATGTCCTATCGTAAGTTTCATTTCTGCTCTCCCTCCAGCTTCTTGAGTATATTTCTGGTACTGAACAGTGCTGTATAGTTTACAAGCACATACAGATTTCCGGTTCCGTCAGCCACGCGGCTGCGGATCGCCTTCTCGACATCAGCTTCCAGCATGGTCGGAATATCTACGTATTTCATTCGAAGACGCATATCCTGGCATCGGATACCGCTGACTGTGATGGAGCGGATGCTCTCCTCCTGGAAGCGGTCAAAATCCACATCCCATAGCCAGGAAATATCGATTCCATCCTGTGCATTGTCGTTGATCGCGATGAGCACATCCTTCGGCATGCTGTCCTGCATCACGGCAGAAATATTCTGGTTAAAACCTGCCGGGTTCTTTGCAAGGTTCAGTGTCACACTGGTTCCCTGGATACGGAACTGTTCCATACGACCGTTCTCCGGATTGAATTTCTTAAGCATATCCTGGAAATGTTCCGCCTTAAATCCGGCCGTGCGGATTCCCGCATAGGCAGCCAGAATATTGTATACGTTATAAAATCCCTTGTAATTTGCAGTGATCTTATGATCTTCCACACGGAAAGAAAGCTGGTCTCCTACCTGTACATCAGAAGCATCATATTCTGGAACCGGTCTATGGAAACCGCATTTCGGGCATTTGTAATCACCAAGCTGGCTATAATGATAAAAACTGTACTGTAATCTCTCGCCGCAGCGTTTGCAGAAACGACCCTCCCGGATCTCATTTGTCTTGCTCTTCATGACAGCTTTGCTGATTCCGTAGTACGTACAGGCATTTCCGCTGTCCATTGCAAGATAAGCAGACAATGCATCATCTCCGTTTACCACAAGTTTCATCTTTGGCACTTTGCGGATCATTTCTTCGAGAATATTCATGGTGATATCGATCTCACCATAGCGGTCAAGCTGATCGCGGAAAAGGTTCGTCATAACCATATAATCCGGCTTGATCTGCGGAAAAATATATCTCGTGGATGCCTCATCTACTTCAATGCAGGCATAATCTGCCTTGATATGTCCGTTCAGTCCTGCCCCAAGTACAAATGCCGCCACAACACCATTCAGCATATTGGAGCCGGTATGGTTACAGATGACTTTCTGTCCCTCTGCCTCCAATGCTGCACAGAGCATGTTGTTGGTCGTAGTCTTACCATTGGTACCGCATACTACAAAAATGTCTTTTTTGACTTCCCCTGCCAGTTCTTTCAGTACGGGCGGATATATCTTAAGTGCGATCTTGCCTGCCCATGTCACACCCTGGCGTCCCATCTTCTTGCATGCAAAGCCAGTTGCCTTGGCAGCCCAGACTGCCAGTATTCTTCTAATATTCATGTGTTCTGTTCCTTTTATTTTAACTTTATAGTTCCTACTGATTTTACGACAATTTTCCTGATTTAGCAACTGTCTTCGAAAAGTTAGCAAAAAAAGGCAGACACCTGTATCTGATTTATTTGGTAAAAAGTTCTTTTTCGTTCAGATAATTACGATATTGTTTTTGTGCTTCCTTCATATATGTTCTGGAAACAGGCACTACAATGTCTCTCATAATAAAGCCATCAGCCTTCATTCCCATTGTCTTGTTCATATTGACAAAAAAGCTCTGGTGACAGCGAAGAAAAGAACTGCCTTTCAGCTGATCCTCAAAATCACAGAGTTTTCCTCTGCAATGGATAATTCCTCCATCTTCCATATGAAAATTTACTGTGTGAAGACTGCTTGAAATATACTGGATCTCACTGTGTCTGATCGTATAAAACCGGGAACGATAGCGAAAACAGACACTTCTCTCTTCCATAGATCTATCATTGTATCTCTGCACATTGCTATCCAGAAAATAAAAAATTTTTTCAATTTTTTCATACGTCAGTGGTTTAAGAAGATACTGAAGTGCAAACACATCAAATGCCTGTCTGTAATATTTCTCACTCTTTGTCATAAATATGATTCCAACTTTTTTGTTGACTTTCCGTATTTCCTGTGCAACCCATATTCCATTTTCCTCTTCAAACTCAATCTCCATGAAAATAAGCTGAAACTGATTTGGATTCTCGGTCATACGATTGAGCAGCTGGTGACTTTTTGTAAGTTTTGTGATTTCAGCATCTGGAAGTAACTTTCGTACATATTCTTCAAGAACTCCTGCATCCCTGGAATTCTCATCACAAATAGCAATTGTAATTGGTTTCATTAAATTCTCTCTTTCTAAAATATTTCTCTTTTGCATACGCCAATTATATCATATTTCTGAATTCACTTTTACCCCCCCCCTAATTTTTTTGACGTTTTTGCTGTTAAATATGACGTTCTTGCAAAATATGACGTTTTCTCATAGCAGATTTAAAATCCCTGTACATTTCCTGTCACATTTTCATAGAAAAAGGACATCTATTCCTTTTAATAAAAAAAAGAGAAGATATCCTGCTATGAATATCTTCTCCTGATTTCTGTCAAATTATACTAACTCGATCAGAACTTCCATTGCTGCGTCACCTTTACGCGGTCCGATCTTAACGATTCTTGTGTAACCACCGTTACGATCTGCATATTTCGGTGCGATCTCTTCGAACATCTTCTTGGTCATGTCGATGTCTTTTGTGTTTTTCTTCTTTCCAGCAGCTTTGGTCGGAACTTCTTTTACCGGGTAGAATACTTTAGCCATCTGACGACGAGCGTGCAGTCTGGATGGAGCATCTTTGGTAATTTCTTTCTGTACTTCGTCATATACGGTTACTTTCTTTCCGTCTACAACTTCTTTTACTCTCTTACCGTCAGCATCTTTACGAGCAACTTTTGCAGTTACAGTAACTGTCTCGAAGTTGTCTTTCTCGCGAACTGCCATAGCGATAAGGCTTTCAGCGATCTTGCGGATCTCTTTAGCTTTAGCTTCAGTGGTAACGATTTTTCCGTTGTACAGAAGGTTTGTTACCTGGTTTCTTAACAGAGCTTTTCTCTGATCAGAAGTTCTGCTTAATTTTCTATATTTTGCCATGTTATTTTCCTCCATCTGCGGGACATCCATACATGCTAGTTCGGTCTTACTGCATGAATGCTTAGGCATCCCCGCTCAAATTATTAAGAAGTGCTTATTCTTCAGTTGGCTGAAGCTGTAAGCCCAGTTCTTTCAGTTTAGCAAGTACTTCTTCTAATGACTTACGACCAAGGTTACGAACCTTCATCATATCATCAGAAGTTCTGTTGCAAAGTTCTTCAACTGTGTTGATTCCGGCTCTCTTCAAGCAGTTATAAGAACGAACGGAAAGTTCGAGCTCATCAATGCTCATCTCCAGAACCTTTTCTTTCTCATTGTCTTCTTTCTCGATCATGACTTCTGCAGTCTTTGCATTCTCAGAAAGATCAATGAACAGGCTCAGATGTTCGCTCAGTACCTTCGCAGCGAGGCTGACAGCCTCATCCGGATCCAGTGTTCCATTGGTATATACATCCAATGTAAGTTTATCGAAATCAGTAACCTGACCAACACGGGTGTTCTCTACAACCATGTTTACACGGTCAACCGGTGTGTAGATTGCATCAACTGCAATTACGCCGATCGGCATGTCGTCAGTTTTGGCTTTATCAGCACCGATGTAACCACGGCCACGGGTAATTGTAAGCTCCATAGCCAGTCTGCAATCCTTGCCTCCGTTAAGAGTAGCAATGATCTGATCTGGATTCATGATTTCGATATCCTGATCTGCCTGGATGTCAGCTGCTGTTACAACACCAGATCCCTCACACTCGATATATGCGGTCTTTGGCTCATTGTCTGTGCTGGTATTTTTGATAGCAAGGCTTTTCAGATTCATGATGATCTCTGAAACGTCTTCTTTTACGCCCGGAATAGAGCTGAATTCATGAAGAACTCCATCGATCTTAACCTGGCTTACTGCTGCTCCCGGGAGGGAGGACAGCATAATTCTTCTGAGAGAATTACCAAGTGTAGTACCATATCCTCTTTCCAGAGGCTCTACTACGAATCTGCCAAACTTTTTATCTTCGGAAATTTCCGTAATTTCGATTTTTGGTTTATTAAAATCAAACACTATATGGTTCCCTCCTTCTGGGTATTCAACATTTGAGGGTATTAACGAATGCTGTAACTGTGAAGAAAACTCCCCACAGTTACTCGTGTTCTAATTATTATTTAGAATACAGCTCGACGATAAGCATTTCGTTTACCGGAACATCAATTGCTTCTCTTCTTGGAAGTTCTTTTACAGTTCCGCTTAAAGCTTCCTGATTAACATCGATCCATTCCGGAACAAGTCTTCCACCTGTTACTTCCAGAATTCCTTTGTATCTCTCAGAACCTTTGCATTTTTCTTTGATTTCAACTGTGTCACCAGCTTTTACAAGGTAAGACGGAATGTTTACACATTTTCCGTTTACAAGTACGTGTTTGTGGTCAACGATCTGACGAGCTTCACGTCTTGTTCTTGCAAATCCCATACGGAATACTACGTTGTCAAGTCTGCTCTCAAGAAGGACCATAAGGTTTTCACCAGTCTGTCCCGGCATTCTGTCAGCTTTGTTGTAGTAGTTGTGGAAAGGTTTTTCCAGAACTCCGTAGATGAATTTTGCTTTCTGTTTTTCTCTTAACTGTAAACCGTACTCAGACATTTTTCTGTTTGCACGTTTTAACTGTCTTGTGGATTTTTTATCAATTCCTAAATAAATCGGATCCAGGCCAAGGGATCTGCATCTTTTCAGAACAGGAACTCTATTTACTGCCATTTCAAGCTACCTCCTAAATTAGACTCTTCTACGTTTTGGTGGACGGCATCCGTTGTGCGGAACCGGTGTTACGTCACGGATACTTGTTACTTCAAGGCCGCAAGCCTGAAGTGCACGAATTGCAGCTTCACGTCCTGATCCTGGTCCTTTAACCATAACATCAACAGTTTTTAATCCATGAATCAGAGCAGCTTTTGTTGCAGTCTCTGCTGCCATCTGTGCTGCATAAGGGGTAGATTTTCTTGAACCTCTAAATCCCAGACCGCCGGCACTTGCCCATGAAAGAGCGTTTCCTTCGTTGTCAGTCAGAGTAACAATTGTATTGTTAAAGGATGACTGGATATGTGCCTGTCCGTGTTCAACGTTTTTCTTAACACGACGTTTAGTAGTCGCTTTTCTGGTTGTCTTTGCCATTTTAAAACTAACCTACACTTTCCTATATATAATCAATTATTTGTTACGAATTATTTCTTCTTATTAGCAACAGTTCTCTTAGGACCCTTGCGAGTTCTAGCGTTTGTTTTGGTCTTCTGGCCACGAACCGGAAGTCCTTTACGATGACGGATACCACGGTAGCATCCGATTTCCTGCAGTCTCTTGATATTCATAGCGATTTCACGACGAAGATCACCTTCAACTGTCATTGTTTCATCAATAACAGCACTGATTTTCTTTACATCATCGTCTGTCAGATCTCTGACACGGATGTCAGGATTTACTCCTGCCTGTGCAAGAATCTTGTCTGCACTTGTTCTGCCGATACCATAGATATAGGTAAGGCCGATTTCGATACGTTTGTCTCTTGGTAAATCTACACCAGCTATACGAGCCATGTACTGTTTCCTCCATTTTCTTTTTGAAAGTCGTCTGAACCGTACCACTTGCAGTCTCGCAAGGTGAAATAGGGTACATCTTCAAAAACTCTCGATTTTTCTAGTTTCCTAATTGGGGTGCCTCGGTAAAACACCCAGCCGCCTTTGGCGAAAAGCGACCTTTCCGAAATTTTGTTGCCTCTCGGTATTAGGCAATACATGCTTCTTTAATAAAATATTAAAACAGTCCGAACAACCCTTCCGGGTGTATCAAACTGCAGCCGCACGTTTCACAAATCAGTCAATCAACCCTGACGCTGTTTGTGTTTTGGATTTTCACAGATTACTCTGATAGATCCTTTTCTTTTGATGATCTTGCATTTCTCGCAGATCGGCTTTACAGATGATCTTACTTTCACTGGAAATCCTCCTTTTCCGTAATATAGGCTTGAATCTGCAGTTCATACACGCCTCAGCGCGTACAACCAGTATAATAACATTCCTTTACGGAAAATACAACCCCCTAATTTAATTTTTTTTATTTTTTCATGAACCCGTTCCTTATGGTATCATCTCCTGATGAAAATACTTCCTGCAACAATATCATTTACAGATAAAAGCTATTCGACATCCTATTTCAGTGTGGTAACGATCAGTTTGCTTTCCAGCGCAGCAGCGATCAGATCCTCTTTGCAGCTGTATCCTGCCTTGGCGATCATCTCCTGAAAATTCCATCGTACTCCTGAGGTGGAACAGTTCATTTTTTTTGCAATCTCCGAGTAGGACATTCCACATATGTAAAGCCGCAGCATTTCCAATTGCCTGGGACTGATTTCCCCGCTAGTGATCCAGTTCAATTCCACATTTGGAGTTACATCCGGAAAGACATGCTCTCCATTAAGAGTTCTGATCATTACATCACAAATCTCATCCTCACCATGGTCCTTATACCAGAGGCTGTCTGCACATCCTGTTTTTGCCCGCTCCAGCACTTTGGGATCGATCAGCGAGGTTACAACAAGTATCTTCGTACCCGGATGTTCCTCCTTTATGGTCTTTCCCGCAGTCAGTCCATCATGATTATGAAAGGTCTGCACATCCATCAATACCAGATCGATTGCTGAATAATTACAGATTTTTACTGCTTCCCGGGCATCACTGACCGTATCTACCAGCTTAAATTCAGGATTTTGTAAAATAATATATTCAAAATATTTCTGCATGATCTTCTGATCTTCCACAATGAGTACCCTTATCATAGCATCATTCCCTTCTCATACTGAAGTAATCTGATATTCTTATTCCTTTAACGGAAAATTCAGAAACAGATAAAAAGCAGGTTCAAAAAATGTCTTCATAGTCCCCTGCTCTGCTTCTACTGCTTTCCTTAATGCTGATAATCCACCACCTTCTTTTGCATTTTTTGATGGCGGCTCACCATTGTTGGTAATCTGGATCTGATATCCGTCCCTGCTGTTCTTTATTTCCACATAAACTGCAGTTCCATGTGCATGACGGGCACAGTTTGTCACGCATTCACGGAGAGCGCGATCTGTAAGCCGTCTGTAAATCAGATCATCCGGATAATTCCCCTGGATCTGGATCGATATTCCAAGTTCTCTTGCATGCTTTTCCGTATCCTCATACTGGTCTTCTTTATTATCAGCAGTTGAACTTGTAAGAATATAAACCTGCTGCTTTAAATTTTCCAGTTGCTCCCTCATATTGTCAGGTTCTTCTTTCTTTTCAAGGATTCTTCGTATGGAAAGAAGACTTCTTCCGAAATTATCGTGTACCTTCATTTTCATCGCCAGAGTTTCCTGTTCACGTATTTCATCGCCTATTTTTTCATACATTTCTTCCAGTTTGCGATTCAGCTGCTCTAATTTTTCGTTATTGCTTTTGATCTTTTCATTGTTGTAATATACTTCAGATACATTGATCGCAACAGTCTGCACATAACCTTTCAGATCCGGCTCTTTAAGCTGGTATTCCTGAAACATCCAGACGGAACCATCCGGTAAATAAAATACATTGCTGTCGGAATTTAACTTGATAATATTTTTCTGAACAGGTGCTGAATTTATGGCATCGCGGAAAATCTCAAAATTCTGAAGATAATTTCCGGTCAGTATCCTGCATAATTCCTGCATCTTGGCGTTACTCAGGATGATACGTCCAAGAGCATCTGAAAAGCAGACACCACAGGGGACATTATTTACAGCTTCATAAACAGACCAGGGCGACAAAGTATTGCTGTATTCCTTTCGCTCCCTGCGAATCGCCAGAATCAGATAGGCTGTCAGCAGAATCACTGCTATCACCAATACATGTATTGGAAATGAATACAATATCGGATCGTATGGAAGATCATCCTGCCGATGCTGGTGATCACTCAACAGTCCCACCATAAAAAGAAATGAGACAACCAGCCATGCAGAAGATATCGCAATTTTCCATTTCCCTGCTGAACGCATAATTCTGGAAAACAGCAGAATAAATTCAAGGATCAGACATATTTCCATAAGGATCATCAGAAGATTTTGCAATTTCATGGTGTCTTTTATGAAACCGGACATCGAATAAACCATTCCTGTTCCTCCTCCTGCTGTATCAAAAGATCAGGTCTCTCTGTCAGAAAAATACGAATATCAATCAGACATACAACATGCACAGAAATCTGCAATTTTTCTTCAATCTGAGTCACTCGGAAGAAGACCGCGCTCACCACATCAAACAGTTGTTCAATCAGCCATTCAAAGAAATCATAACATCTCAGAACATCATCTGCGTGAAGCAGTTTTTCTTTATCCTGCACAAAGTAAGCTGCCCTGATCTTACATAATTTCAGATTTTCACAGGATTCAGCCAGACTTTGCTTCAGATCGGCCATAGTCAGAGAATCCCCCTGTGAGCTGTATTTGGTGAGTACAAGATTTTTTCTTCGTTTCAGATAAGTTCCCACGACTACTATCTTACTCAGAAGCATATCACATTCTTCTCTTGAATCTGTCTGTTCAAACTTCTTCATATATAGAGAAAGTAATTCATACTGTCTGTAAGTTTGATCCTGTATCATATTCATAAGATGATTCTGTTCTTCTAATTTTCTGCGTGCGGCTTCTTTCTGATAAGTCATCTGCAAAAGCTGATTTCGTGCCGTCAATTCCTCCTGCTGTTCCTGAATATCCTGATACTGGTCAAGCAGAACAGAAATATCTTCCGTCCAGAATAAATGTCCACCCCTGACAGGAATATGCTTGATCAAAATCCCGTTTTCCTGCAGTAAAGATTCTGCGATTACACATTCACGCAGTTCTTTGGAGAGCTTCGGGAAATTTCCTGTATAATAATAACGCCGAAAAGCTTCATCCGTTATTTCTGCGTCAAGACTGCCTGTTGACTGAAACAATTCAAAATAACGACTATTTGTAGGAATCAGTCCACACAGGATACAACTTTGAAAAATAGCCGCTATACAAAGGCAGCAGACTGCTGTCAGATCTCCTGCAATGATACTGATAAAGGGCAGACGCAGAATATTTCCAATGTTCCATCCCAAAAGCACGATACCAGGTATTACAGGAAGCCAGAAACGTTTTTTTTCAAAAGTTTTGCTTTTGCGAACAAGTATCACATCCATTGCACTGAGACAAAATATGATCCATACCTGAATGACCACAAAGAGGAAACCGTATCCATAATTTTTATCCGAATAAGGTGGTTTCAGATAGAAACGAAAAACCAGCTGATGCAGATCATTGGTAAATACACCTATAATCAGTACTGCCGCAAAAAGCAGCAGCAAAACATGTCTTTTTTTTATTTTAGTATTTTCCTTTTCTTCCAGAAGCAAAGCTGCATTCAAACCTAAAGTCGGAATCAGGATCATCGGAAGATAATACAGATACCAGCAGATATGTATACTGAGGGGATCCTGAAAAACATGATATTTTATTGTACGCAAAAAAAACCAGAATACCATCAGACAGCCAATGGCCGTCAGACACTGGCGCATTTTTTTGTATACAATATGTTTATTCAGATAAGTGACCCATGCACAGTACAGTCCCAGATAAATGCTGGTGCGGCTCTGGTCAAGCAGAGCATGCAGTAAATCATTATCTGTATCGATCAGTCTGCATATATATGCCGCCAAAAAGCACAGAAAAACAGTCGTATATGATAAAAATCTTTTCTTTTGATATGGCATTATGATTCCTTTCCAGACAAACCCCGTCCCCAAAGCATGCAGGTTACCGATCAAATATAAACGGTAACCTGTTATAAACATTATGTCTCGGGATACTGCCTGCTCAATGCTCAATAATAATTATTATACTATAATGTCTGAATAGTGAGCAATGACAAAGTTTCTCTGATCAGAACTTACCACTGGTTCCACCATGGGATCGTCCGGAAGAACTGGTATGAGATGAGCTTCCACCGGAACCGGAGGAAGAAGATGAACTGTCTTTTTCATTTTTGATTGTTCTTTGAGTAACAATCCTGTTGACAAAACTGTCCGTTGATCTTTGCAGTGACAATGAACCACTGCGTTCATAGGATTTCGCTGACTCCTGTTTCTTTACGGATTTCAGATTGCCGGATTTTGCTTTGACTCTTCCAAACGAGATAAGAAAAGCGACAACCAAATCTGTATAGAGCCAAAATGGAGACACTTTTGCCTTTGGCATATTGCCAACATCATAAGGTTCACCGGTTGCTGCCTGCCGCAGAAAATCATCACACTGATCTGCAAAACAATTAAATGCCTTTGCATACTCTCCGCTGCTGAGTTTACTCTGGAATTCACCTCTGATATATTCAAGCCCTGCATCTGTAAAAGCTGTCGTATGACTGTAACCATAGGTCGAAATAGCCCATTCTCTCTCGCCCATACTGATCAGAAGAAGAAGGCCATCGTCATTTTCTCCATATCCATATCCATTGTAATCATAATAGTCATCCGCATACGCTTCGGCTGTTTTTCCTTCCAGAGAATTGACAGTGACAATTCCCACCTCATTTTCATATCTCCGGCTGATATCTTCAAGTTTGTTTAACAGCGCACTGCTCTCTTCTTCTGTCAGCAGGCCGGCTTCATCTACAAGAAGTGGTTTCTGGCGTTCTTCCGGGATCTCAGAAGCCATTACCGGAAATACCAGGATAAATATCCAGAGAACAGAAAGCAGGCTGTACCACATTTTCTTTTTTATTTTCATTTTATCTGTTCCCTCCTGCTACATTAAAAACAAACATTTCAGACCATACAGCACTCCCCAGATAAGGAGGGTACGTATACCCACAGATTTCCAGAATTTTGATCTGTCGATTGGAAGATCACCGACCATTTTTCCGGTCTGACCATTCATCGCAAAGATAAATTTTTCTCCTTTCCAGGTTGTATTCAGAATCCATACAGGATACATGGCATACCAGTAACTCGCGTTATGTATCTGCACATTGCTGTCTTTTACAGAGGTGCGACCATTATATCCCCGAACAGTTTTTCGAAAAGCCTGTTCTGTACAGACACGGATTCTCTCACGTGCTCTGTCTATACGTTCATCTACATTGACATCATAACGGTCAGCAAGGTAACCTGCCAGATAAGCCTGCTGAAAAGGCACCGCTTCCTGAAAATTATACGGTTCAATTGATTCCATCAGTGTATCATCCATTTTTCTTGAACCATCTGCGGGAACATGATCGAAACTTATCGTTCCTTCACGATAGACCTGATAGATTTCACGAGTTGTGTACTCCGTATCACCTGACCTGGAAACATGGACTTTTTCTGCCTCATATGTTATCCGGGCATCTGCATCTATATCAAACAGCCAAAATGGAATATACACACCTTTGATCTCGTCTACATGATTTTCTTTTTTGAATACCTTTGGAAGATATTTTTTCCCCTGCAGATGCTTATAGTAGTTTTCTTTGGCCGCTTTTTTATCCAGTTTAAACGGAATAATGTAATCCGGTTTCAGATCTCCTGAAAACTGGCCTTTCATTGTTATTTTGTTATTGCAGAACGGACAGGTTGTAGCCCCTGTTGTTTCATCGGCGACGATCTCACTTCCACAGGACTGACAGCTATAAACACGCATGCCATTTATTTCATCATTCTGCCATTGTCCGGTACTCATAGAGTACCAGTTTTCTTCAGAATCTGTCTTTTTGGCCGTCTGTGTATCTTCGACTTTCTGTGTGCGCTGAAATTCTTCGACCGTCATCTCCGTATCACAATACGGACATTTCATATGCTGAGATTTTGAATCAAATACCATCGCACCACCACAGGATGGACACTTATATTCTATGATATCAGACATATACTGCATTCCCCCTTTTCCTGCTGCCGGCTGCTGTTCCCTGTATTTTTGCGGACAGCAACCGGCTTTACACAGACTTTTTTATGATCTTATGGTTTCGGTGTTCCACAGTATTCACAGAAAAGTCCTGTATTGGTAGCTCCGCAGCTGCATACCCATTCATCTGCTGTCATCTGCCGTGACATATTTGGAGCAGTCGTTCCCTGCTGTGGGTAGCCCTGGTTCATCATTCCTCCCTGCTGCGGGTAACCCTGGTTCATCATTCCTCCATACGCAGATGTCGGAACGCCAGTAAGCGCTGACACAATCTGATTTCCAAGCTGCTCATACTTCATCATTTTAGCACGTTCCTGATCTTTTACAGAGAAAGTATTGAGCTGAAAATCCATATCGTCAAACCATGGTGTATTAACACTCAGTTTTATCTTATAATCATAGGAATATGTGTATCTCGGCGGTACATAGGATCTGGTCTCACCATCCTGATCAGTATATTCCTCTTCTTCACGGTCCTCATCAATCTCCATACGACAGGAGGTTATTGCTGACAGTGGTACGATATCCGGATTATTCTGCTCACTCATATTAAATGCCACAGCAAACATGCCTTTGTTATCGTCGATAAATACATGGTATCTGTCTGCGGAAAATTCACGAGTGACACTAAAATTACGTACAGCATTTTTATTTTCTTCTCTGTATGCCAGCTGTCTTTTGATGTCTTCTACTGTACTGTGGCGTCTTTCTTCAAACCACGGGGAGAGTTTGCCGGCACAATTCTTGCACAGATTGCCATTATCCAGCTTACGGTTTCCTAAAAGCCCTATCTTGTCACCACAGATATCACAGTTCTTTTTGTCAAATAATCCCATTCCTGAAACCTCCTTCGAGCAGAGAATCTGTTACTGTTCTCTTCGTTTATACTCTTTTTCCTGCGAACAGTTACGAGAATCTTCTAAAATCTGATTATTTTACCTCCAATTTGTCAAAGAATACTTTGACAGTCCAGTCCATTGATTCCTCACTGTCTTCTGCATCTGCAGCCTCATCCAGACTGTCGGCTGTTGTAAAACATAATTTGCCGTCATCCAGAAGATATAATCTCATTGTTTCTGTACTGAACAAGGAATAGTCTTCTTCTTCATCTTCCGTTTTTTCTTCTGTTGATTTCAAGACAAGTGCATTCTGGTCCAGTTCCCCTTCAAGTTCAGCTGTTGTTTCCGTTCCGTCTTCAATTGTTACAAGAGTCGCTTTGCCGCCTGAAATACTGAGGTTCATCTGCATGTCAAAAAGCGTTCCCGTAGGTACCTGCATTCCAAAAGCAGACATTAGAGTACTGTTCCAGTCACCATCAAAATCTTCAATCTTGGTATCTTCGACTGCCTTTCCAGGTTCATAAGGTACATACTCTTCTTTTTCCTGTCCCAGTGTCATGGTCATCCCGTCCAGGTCAATAGATAAATTCCCATCTGAATATACACCTTCCAGAACCTCATCATCTGAAGTTATGACAATGTTATCTCCGTCAATCTTCCATTCAAAATCGTTCACATCCGGTTCAGATTCTTCAGAACTGGTTGTCACTTTTCCTTTGCCGCCCTCGTTAATTTCAAGCGTCATCTCCATCATGATCGCACCCGGATGGAATACACTCAGGCCGTCCATTGTAAGACTGTTCGCATACCATGTACCAATCACATCTTTGTCATCCAGTGCATAAACATTTACACAGACAAGACCTGCCATCATAATTCCCAATACACCGGCTGTCCAAACTTTCATTTTTTTACTCATATACAACACTCCTTTCTTATTCACTATTTTGATAGGATCACCTGAGAAACTCTCCCGCAGTTTTTCTGCAAATACTTTCTGTAATTATTATTATACGTAATATTCTTGTTTTTTCACTAACACTTCTGACAGTAACTGTGTTTAATCTGTATTTTTTATATTTTTCGTCGTATTTTCGGGCAACAAAAAAAAGAACCCTGAACAAATCCAAGGTCCTTTTTTTGTTCTATACACCCCACACTCCCCCACACCATCACGCGCGTGGCCGAGAGGGGGAGCGTGAGGGGGACATGCGGCCTTCGCGTAACTCTGAGCCTGTCCCCCTCACGGTTTTATTTATCTCGCCAGATAATCCGGCCTTTTGAAAGATCATATGGAGAAAGTTCAATAGTAACTTTATCTCCAGGAAGAATACGGATGAAGTTCATACGCAGCTTTCCGCTGATATGAGCCAATACCACATGCTTATTTTCCAGTTCTACTTTGAACATTGCATTAGGCAGCTTCTCCAGTACAGTACCTTCCACTTCAATTACATCTGCTTTTGACATTAAAAACCTCCTGTGTCATCTGTCATTTTGTAAGAGTCAGAATTTCCGGTTCTCCATCCGTGATCAGAATCGTATTTTCGTAATGTGCAGAAAGAGATCCGTCCATAGTTACAACTGTCCACTCATCATCCTCCCATGCAACATCTGCACGGCCAAGGTTGATCATCGGTTCAATCGCAAGTGTCATACCCGGCATCAGTTTGATGCCTCTGCGCTTCTGCGGGAAATTCGGGATCTGCGGATCCTCATGAAGATGAGTTCCGATTCCGTGTCCTACGAGGTCACGAACGATACCGTAATTGAATTTCGCTGCATAAGCACCGATTGCTTTGGAAATATCATTCAGATGATTTCCTGCTTTTGCAAATTTAATTCCTTCAAAGAAGCTCTGCTTTGTTACTTCCATAAGCTGTCTTGCTTCCGGTGAAACTTCACCTACCGCATAAGTACGTGCGGCATCTGAATGATAACCTTTGTAGATCAGTCCGGCATCGATCTTGACAAGATCGCCTTCCTGGATGATCTTATGTGTGGACG
Organism: Blautia intestinihominis; assembly: GCF_040096655.1. NCBI lineage: Bacteria > Bacillati > Bacillota > Clostridia > Lachnospirales > Lachnospiraceae > Blautia > Blautia intestinihominis. Next base: position 26,614 of record NZ_JBBMEI010000021.1, read on the forward strand.
GAATCCCGTGTACTACTTCATCATTGAGGCTGATGCAGAATGATGCGGGAAAGCCCTCATAATTTAAAAAGTTTGGAGTGCAGCCCATAGAGCGGATCATATCCTCACCGATACGGTCCAGTTCTTTTGTGCTGATTCCCGGCCTGATATGAGAAGCCAGTTCATCATGAACCTTTTCCAGTAAATGACCGGCATGTCTCATAAGCTCGATTTCATGTTCTGACTTAATAGAAACTGACATTTTCTTATTCTCCCAAGATCTCGACGATTGCCTGGAACACTTCGTCCAGGGAACGAGTTCCGTCTACTGTCTTTAATACGCCCTGCTCTGTATAGTAGTCGATCAATGGCTGTGTCTGTTCGTGGTAAACCTTCAGACGCTTGGAAACTGTTTCCGGTTTGTCATCGTCACGCAGTACCAGTGTCTCACCACAGGTATCGCATACATTCTCTGTCTTCGGTGCTGCATACACGATATGATAAGTAGCTCCGCATTTCAGGCAGGCTCTTCTGCCTGACATACGATTAACGATGTTTTCATCCGGAACATCAACATCGATTGCATAATCAATGCCGCTTCCGAGTTTCTTAAGAGCTTCTGTCAGGCACTCTGCCTGAGGAATCGTTCTCGGGAAACCATCCAGTACATAACCATTTTTGGCATCATCCTGCTGGATTCTGTCTACTACGAGGTCGCAGGTTAATTCATCTGGTACCAAAAGCCCCTGATCCATATATGTTTTTGCTTTTTTGCCTAATTCAGTACCATTCTTGATGTTTGCACGGAAAATATCTCCTGTGGAAATGTGCGGAATCCCGTATTTCGCTGCAATTTTCTTTGCCTGAGTTCCTTTTCCGGCACCTGGTGCACCCAACATAATAATTCGCATAACAAATACCCTCCTTTTCTTTATGAAGCATATAGGGTCAGTCACCCTTTCGGTGCTGCCCGGACAGGAAAAACAAATGCCACTGTTACCGTAACAAATAAATTTCGCCTGTACCAAATCAAGGCTGTGACGCTTACGCACCACAACCTTCATTTTTAGTTGTTCAGGAAGCCTTTGTAATTGCGGACAAGTAACTGGGACTCAATCTGTTTCACAGTCTCAAGTACAACACCAACCACGATGATGATAGATGTTCCACCGAAGGAAACGTTTGCCCCGAAGACTCCGTTGAAGAAGAACGGAATAACTGCCACAATGATCAGACCTACCGCACCTATAAATATAATATAATTTAGCATTTTAGTCAAATAATCTGATGTAGGTTTTCCTGGACGGATGCCCGGGATAAATCCCCCCTGCTTTTTGATATTATCTGCAACTTCCAGTGGATTGAATGTAATGGAAGTGTAGAAATATGCAAAGAATACGCAGAGTACCACGTATACCAGCAGACCCCAGGTATATTTGATCTGGGATGGATTACACCAGTTACTTGAGGAAAGTCCTCTCAGAATCTCACTTCCAATGCCAGTTCCGTTTGTTTTACCGGCAAACTGCGCGATAACGCCCGGGAAGGACATAATGGAAGAAGCAAAGATGATCGGGATAACGCCGGCAGTGTTGACTTTCAGCGGAATATTGGTGGACTGACCACCCATCATTTTTCTTCCTACCATCTTTCTGGAATACTGAACAGGAATTCTTCTCTCTGCTCCATTAAGAATAAGGACAAATACTACTACAACAAGGATAATTGCGAAGATGATAACACCTGCAAGTGTTCCTTTTGCAATTGTTTTCCCCTTAATAAAATTCTCATAAAGAGTTGTCATATCACTCGGGATACGGGAAATGATGTTTACCGCAAGTACGATAGAAATACCATTTCCAACACCTTTTTCAGTGATACGTTCGCCGATCCACATTAACATTGCAGATCCTGCTGTCAGACTGGCGATCACGACGATTGCCTTAAGAATGTTCATATCCTGTACGATATTTCCGCGGGCAAATCCGATTGTCATTGCAATAGACTCAAACAGTGCGAGTCCAATTGTGACATAACGGGTAATCGCTGTCATCTTTTTTCTTCCCTCTTCACCATCTCTGTGCATTTCCTCCAGAGCAGGAATTGCAATTGTAAGAAGCTGAATGATAATGGAAGAAGTAATGTACGGTGTAATGTTCAATGCGAATACGGACATGCTCTCAAAAGAGCCACCGGTGAATGCATCAAAGAAATTGAATGCATCACCGGTATTACTCCGAAACCACTGTTTGAATACATCACTGTCCACACCCGGAATCGGGAGCTGTGAACCGATACGGATGACTAAGATCATCCATAAGACGTAGAGAAGTTTTCTCCGCATCTCTTTTACTCTAAAAACACTTTTAAGAGTTTCAAACATTAAATCACCTCTACTGTACCACCTGCAGCTTCGATTTTTGCTTTTGCGGTCTCGCTGACTGCATTAACTTTAACTGTAAGTTTTTTAGTCAGTTCACCGTTTCCAAGAATCTTAACTCCGTCTCCTGCTTTGGAGATTGCGCTGGTAGCAAGTAAAGATTCAACTGTAACTTCTGCTCCGTCCTCAAAACGATTCAGAACGTCAACATTGATTGCGATGATCTCTTTAGAATTTCTGTTCTTGAAGCCCCTCTTAGGAAGACGTCTGTATAAAGGCATCTGTCCACCTTCAAATCCCGGTTTCTTGTGTCCGGAACGAGCTAACTGTCCTTTATGTCCTTTTCCGGCTGTTTTACCGTTTCCAGAACCATGTCCACGGCCTCTTCTGAAGTTATCGCTGTGTTTAGAACCATCTGCTGGTCTTAAGTTTGATAATTCCATCTTTGGCACCTCCTTTTATTTTTTGAAAATACTCTCTGGATATCTTATGCTTCTTCTACCTTTACAAGATGCTGAACCTGCTGGATCATTCCTCTGGTTGCTGCATTGTCAGGCATTTCAACTGTTTTGTGCATTTTTGTAAGTCCCATAGCAACTACAGTCTTTTTGTGTTTCGGAACTGCACCGATTGGAGACTTAACAAGTGTAACCTTTAATGTGTTTGCCATTATTTTGTCCTCCTTATGCCAGAATCTCTTCTACAGATTTTCCGCGAAGTTTTGCAACTTCTTCCGGAGTTTTCAGTTTGCTTAATCCATCGATTGTAGCCAGAACTACGTTCTGTTTATTTCTGGATCCCATACATTTTGTACGGATGTTTTTGATTCCTGCAAGCTCGATGACTGCACGGGCTGGACCACCAGCGATAACTCCAGTACCTTCCGGAGCACGTTTCAGAAGCATCTCAGCACTTCCGAATTTACCTACATAGTCATGAGTGATGGAATTGTTCTCATCTCTTGCAACTGTAACCAGTTTTTTCATGGCATCTTCTTTTCCTTTGCGGATAGCTTCCGGAATTTCAGCTGCCTTTCCTAAACCTGCACCAACATGTCCGTTGCCGTCACCTACTACAACTAAAGCTGTGAAACGGAAGTTACGGCCACCTTTAACAACCTTGGTAACACGTTTGATTGACACTACTTTATCTTCTAATTCTAACTGACTAGCATCAATAAGATTATGTTTCATGTGTCTTGTTCCTCCCTTTTAGAATTTCAGCCCAGCTTCTCTTGCTGCGTCTGCCAGTGCCTTTACTTTACCGTGATAGATATAGCCTCCTCTGTCGAAGACAACGCTCTCGATACCTGCTTCAACTGCTTTCTTTCCGATTACAGTTCCAAGGTATGCTGCAGCTTTTACATCATCAGTATTTTCCAGTTCAGCTTTTACATCTTTCTGAAGAGTAGAAGCAGATACTAAAGTTTTTCCTACAGTGTCATCAATGATCTGTGCATACATATGCTTGTTGGAACGGAATACTGCCAGTCTAGGAGTAGTAGCTGTTCCATTGAGATGATGACGGATTCTTCTATGTTTTTTCTCGCGAATTTCCGCTCTGGATGCTTTATTAATCATATTCTCACTCTCCTTATTTATTTCTTACCAGTCTTACCGACTTTACGTCTGATAACTTCATCAGCATACTTGATACCTTTGCCCTTATATGGCTCCGGTCTTCTCTTATCTCTGATCTCTGCTGCGTACTGGCCAACTTTTTCTTTGCTGATACCGGAAACGATGATCTTGTTTCCATCAACTTTGGATTCCAGACCTTCTGGATCTTCCATCTCTACCGGGTGAGAATATCCCAGAGAAAGAACAAGTTTCTTGCCCTGTTTCTGTGCTCTATAACCTACACCGTTGACTTCAAGCTCTTTTGTGTAGCCTTCGCTTACACCAACAACCATGTTGTGGATAAGGCTTCTTGTCAGACCGTGTAATGCTTTCATTTTCTTAAGATCGTTCGGTCTTGTAACTACTACATGACCATCTTCTACTTTGATTTCCATTTCGGTTGGAAGTGCTCTTTCGAGTGTTCCTTTAGGACCTTTAACGGTTGCTACGTTACCTGCAGCTACGCTTACTTCAACGCCTGCCGGAATAGCTACCGGAAGTCTTCCGATTCGTGACATAATATTGTCCTCCTTACTTAAATTGTCGGAGAGAAAAGTTTTCATTTCTCTCTGTTTTCAGTTTGTATCTATCCTTAAATTCGCCCGTGCGCTTACGCGCTGGGCTCATTAAGTTTCGTAGGTCAAATGCTTTCGGTCTGATTACCAAACGAAAGCAAGAACTTCTCCACCAACCTGAAGTTTACGAGCTTCTTTGTCAGTGATTACACCTTTGTTTGTGGAAAGGATTGCGATTCCAAGTCCGCCAAGTACTCTCGGGAGCTCATCTTTACCAGCGTAGATACGAAGACCTGGTTTGGAGATTCTCTTAAGTCCTGTGATGATCTTGTCATTCTTTGTCTCACCGTATTTCAGTGTGATATGGATGGTTTTGAATACGCCATCTTCGATCAGATCGTATTTTGCAATGTATCCTTCATCTACAAGGATGTTTGCGATTGCGATTTTCATTTTGGATGCCGGAACATCTACTGTATCATGTTTTGCAGTGTTAGCGTTACGGATTCTTGTAAGCATATCTGCGATTGGATCACTCATTGTCATGTTAGTTTCCTCCTAAATTTTCAGACTTTACATGTCGATTATAAATTTTATAGTTAATAAATTCTACCAAGAAGCTTTTTTAACACCCGGGATCTGACCTTTGTATGCCAGTTCACGGAAGCAGATACGGCAGATACCGTATTTTCTCAGGTATGCGTGTGGACGTCCACAGATTCTGCAGCGGCTGTATTCTCTTGTGGAGAATTTCTGTTTGCGCTGCTGTTTGATTTTCATTGCTGTTTTAGCCATTAGAATTCTCCTCCTTATTTAGCAAAAGGCATATTGAACTGAGTTAACAGCTCACGAGCCTCTTCGTCTGTCTTAGCAGTTGTAACGAAGATGATGTCCATACCTCTTACTTTGTCTACCTTATCGTACTCAACTTCTGGGAAGATAAGCTGTTCTTTGATTCCCAGTGCGTAGTTTCCTCTGCCATCGAAAGCGTTCGGGTTAACACCACGGAAGTCACGTACACGAGGAAGAGCAAGGTTGATAAGACGATCAGCGAATTCATACATCTTCTCGCCTCTTAAGGTAACCTTACAACCGATCGGCATACCCTCTCTGATTTTGAAGTTAGCTACTGATTTTTTAGCTTTTGTAGCGATTGCTTTCTGACCTGTGATCAGTTCCATATCAGCGATTGCTGCATCAAGAAGCTTAGCGTTTTCTTTAGCTTCACCAACACCCATGTTGATAACGATCTTATCGAGTTTTGGCACTTCCATAACGTTTTTATATCCAAATTTTTTGGTCATGGCATCCATGATCTCATTTTTGTAAAGTTCTTTTAATCTACTCACTTGTCATGCCTCCTCTCTTAATTAATCGATTACTTTACCTGTTGCTTTAGCAACACGTACTTTTTTGTCTCCATCCATCTGGAATCCAACTCTTGTTGCTTTTCCGTCTACAACGAGCATTACGTTGGAAACATGAAGAGCAGCTTCTTTTGTTGTGATTCCGCCAGCCTGGTTTGCTGCTGATGGTTTGTTGTGCTTTGTAACCATGTTGATACCTTCAACGATTACGGTGTTGTCTTTTACGTTAACGGCAAGAACTTTGCCTTCTTTGCCTTTATCTTTACCAGCGATTACTTTAACAGTGTCGCCTTTTTTAATTTTCATAGCTGACATTAGGCACCCTCCTATAATACTTCCGGAGCTAAGGAAACGATCTTCATGAATTTCTTCTCACGAAGCTCTCTGGCAACTGGTCCAAAGATACGTGTTCCTTTCGGAGTTAAATCGTCTTTAATGATTACGGCTGCGTTTTCATCGAAACGGATGTAAGATCCGTCTTTACGACGAGCGCCTTTTTTGGTACGAACAACAACAGCTTTAACTACGTCACCTTTTTTAACAACGCCGCCTGGTGTTGCATCTTTAACAGTAGCAACGATAGTATCACCGATGTTTGCATATCTTCTTGTAGAGCCACCCATAACACGGATACAAAGGATTTCTTTTGCACCAGTGTTGTCGGCAACTTTCAGTCTAGTTTCCTGCTGAATCATACTGGTTTCCTCCTTATTTCACTTTCTCTACGATCTCAACCAGTCTCCATCTCTTGTCTTTGGACAGCGGTCTGGTTTCCATTACTTTAACGGTATCACCGATATTGCACTCATTGTTCTCATCATGAGCTTTGAGCTTATATGTTCTCTTTACGATTTTTTTGTAAAGAGGATGTTTTACATGGTCTTCGATAGCAACAACAATGGTCTTGTCCATCTTATTGCTGACAACCTTACCCACACGGGTCTTTCTCAGATTTCTTTCCACGATTATTTCCTCCTACTATTCACTATTTAGCAGCGTTTGCCTGCTCAGTGATTACTGTCTGGATTCTGGCAATATTTTTGCGAACCTCTTTGATTCTGCTTGTATTGTCTAACTGATTGGTTGCATTCTGAAATCTCAGATTGAAAAGTTCTTTCTTAGCAGCTACTAATTCTTCATTTAATTCTGCAGCTGATTTTGCCTTTAAATCTTCTACGAATTTATTAATTTTCACTGTTATCACCGCCTTCTAAGTCTGCACGAGAAACGATTTTACATTTACATGGTAACTTGTGCATTGCAAGACGTAATGCTTCACGAGCGATCTCTTCAGAAACGCCTGCGATTTCGAACATTACACGTCCTGGCTTAACAACTGCTACCCAGTATTCAAGGGTACCTTTTCCGGAACCCATACGTGTTTCTGCTGGTTTCGCTGTTACTGGTTTATCCGGGAAAATCTTAATCCAAACCTGACCACCACGTTTGATGTAACGTGTCATGGCAACACGGGCTGCTTCGATCTGGTTAGATCTGATCCAGCAAGGTTCGGTAGCAACAAGTCCGAATTCACCATAGTTGATCTTATTACCTCTAAGGGCTTTACCTCTCATGGAGCCACGGAACTGTTTACGACGTTTTACTCTTTTTGGCATTAACATTATTTATCGCTCCCTTCCTTATTTCCTTTAGTAGGAAGTACTTCACCGTTGTATACCCAAGCTTTTACACCAACTTTTCCGTAAGTTGTGTCAGCTTCTGCAAATCCATAATCAATGTCAGCACGAAGTGTCTGAAGCGGGATTGTTCCCTCGCTGTAGAACTCTGTACGAGCCATATCAGCTCCACCAAGACGTCCGGATACGGATGTTTTGATTCCCTTTGCTCCTGCTTTCATTGTTCTCTGCATTGTAGACTTCATAGCACGTCTGAAGGAGATACGGTTCTCAAGCTGAAGTGCAATGTTCTCAGCAACAAGCTGTGCATCTCTGTCAGGTCTCTTAACTTCTTTGATGTCTACGATGAGTTTCTTATCTGTGTATTTCTGTAATTCAGCTTTAACTTTTTCGATCTCAGATCCGCCCTTACCGATTACGATACCCGGTTTAGCAGTGTAGATGATGATCTTAACTCTGTCAGATGCTCTCTCGATCTCAATCTTGGAAACACCTGCACTGTAAAGTTTTTTCTTTAAAAATGTTCTGATATTATAGTCTTCAACCAGGTAATCTGCAAAATCTGCTTCTGCATACCATCTGGAATCCCAATCCTTGATAACACCGACTCTAAGGCCATGTGGGTTAACTTTCTGTCCCATGCTTTTCCTCCTTATCTTTCATCCAGCACGATGGTGATATGGCTTGTTCTCTTTTCGATTCTGTAAGCTCTACCCTGTGCTCTTGGCTGAATACGTTTCATTGTAGGTCCTTTGTTTGCATAGCACGCTGCAACGTAGAGGTTATCTGCGCTCATTCCGTTATTGTTTTCTGCGTTTGCGACTGCTGACTCAAGCAGTTTCTTCAGAACGCTGGATGCGTATCTCGGATTATATGTGAGGATACCAAGTGCTGTCTGCACGTCTTTACCACGGATTGCATCTAATACATAGCAGGCTTTCTGAACAGAAATTCTTGCATAAGATAATTTTGCAGACGGTCTTGTCTCTCTATTACTCTCATTTCTGGCTCTCTTAATCTGGCTTCTATGTCCCTTTGCCATTTTAAAGTGCCTCCTTTCCAATTAATCGATATCTGGTAACACCGCCTTGCTGCCCCCTTGCGGGACAACAGGCAGATTATTTATTTTAAATTAATTCTAGCGAACGCCGGATTTCTTTTCGTCTTTTCCGTGTCCTCTGTAAGTTCTTGTAGCTACAAACTCACCAAGTTTGTGTCCTACCATATCTTCTGTTACATATACCGGAACGTGTTTTCTTCCGTCATGTACTGCAATTGTGTGTCCTACGAAGGACGGGAAGATAGTGGAACGACGTGACCATGTTTTGATCACAGATTTATCATTTGCAGCATTCAGAGCGTCAACCTTTTTAAGCAGGCTTGCGTCTGCGAAAGGTCCTTTTTTCAATGAACGAGACATTCTGTACCCTCCTTATTATTTTGATAAAGCTTTTCCATCGCGTCTTCTTACGATGAGCTTGTTGGACTGTTTGTTTTTCTTTCTGGTCTTCAGACCAAGAGCAGGTTTGCCCCATGGTGTGCACGGACCTGGACGACCGATTCCGGTCTTTCCTTCACCACCACCATGCGGATGGTCATTCGGGTTCATTACGGAACCACGAACTGTAGGTCTGATTCCCATGTGACGTTTACGTCCAGCTTTACCAACATTGATAAGGTTGTGGTCGCCGTTACCAACAACTCCGATAGAAGCGCGGCATACAAGCGGAACCATTCTCATTTCACCTGACGGTAATCTTAATGTTGCGTATTTGCCTTCTTTAGCCATAAGCTGAGCACCGTTTCCAGCGGAACGAACCATCTGTCCGCCCTTTCCAGGATGAAGCTCAATGTTATGAACCATAGTACCAACCGGGATAAGCTCCAGTGGCAGGCAGTTTCCTACACGGATTTCTGCTTCCGGACCATTCATAACTTTCTGTCCGACTTTCAGTCCTTCCGGTGCAAGGATATATGCTTTCTCGCCATCAGCGTAGCTGATCAGAGCGATGTTAGCTGTTCTGTTTGGATCGTACTCAATTGTTTTAACTGTAGCAGCAATACCATCTTTTCTTCTCTTGAAGTCGATGATTCTGTATTTTCTTCTGCTTCCGCCTCCGCGGTGTCTAACAGTGATTTTACCCTGGTTGTTACGACCAGCGTTTTTCTTCAGAGATACGACTAAGGATTTCTCAGGGGTGCTTGCTGTAATCTCAGAGAAATCAGATCCAGTCATATGTCTTCTGGAAGGTGTATATGGGTTATAGGTTTTGATTCCCATGATGTTTCTCCTTTCGAATTTCTTATCGTGCTTTCGTGCACATAGTCATTTGAGAAAGCTGGGATTAAAGTCCCTCGAAGATCTCGATATCTTTGCTTTCTTCTGTAAGAGCTACGATCGCTTTTTTGGTTTTAGCTGTTTTTCCAACAACTGCTCCACGGCGTTTTTTCTTACCATCCATATTCATGGTATTTACGCTCTTAACTTTTGTTCCTTCGAACATTTTCTCAACAGCCTCTTTGATCTGAGACTTGTTTGCTTCCGGATGTACCAGGAATGTGTATTTCTTTTCTCCCATGGCGTTCATGGATTTTTCTGTGATAACCGGTTTCAGGATCACATCATAATACTTAATATCTGCCATTATGCGTACACCTCCTCGATGGATGCTACTGCATCTTTGGTAACTACTACTGTATTGTGTTTCATAACATCATATACGTTCATAGTATTTACTGTTGCAGTCTGTACATCTGCGATGTTTCTTGCAGAGATTGCTACGTTCTGGTCATCAGCTGCTGTGATAACAAGAGCTTTGTCTGCTTTGAGGTTTGTAAGAACCTTCTGCATTTCTTTTGTCTTAGCTTCTGCAAGTGTAAGGCTGTCTACAACAACCAGTTTATTGTCCTGAACTTTAGAAGTCAGAGCTGATTTCAGAGCTGCTCTTCTTTCTTTTTTGTTCATTTTTACTTCATAGTCTCTCGGTACCGGAGCGAATACTACACCGCCGCCAGTCCACTGTGGTGCACGGATGGAACCCTGTCTTGCATGACCTGTTCCTTTCTGTCTCCACGGTTTTCTTCCGCCGCCGCTTACTTCAGAACGTGTTTTAGCTTTCTGAGTACCCTGGCGTTTATTTGCAAGCTGACGAACAACTGCGAGATGAACAAGATGCTCGTTGATCTCAACACCGAACACTGCATCGTTCAGTTCCATTGTTCCAACTTCATTGCCTTCCATATTAAAAACTGTTACGTTTGCCATTCTGATGCTCCTCCTTTCTCAATTATAAAGACTTTACTGTCTCTTTGATGGTAACCATGGATTTCTTAGGTCCTGGAACAGCACCTTTCACTAACAGTAAGTTGTTTTCTGTATCTACACGAACGATTTCAAGGTTCTGAACAGTTACCTGTACATTTCCCATATGTCCTGGCATGTGTTTTCCTTTGAATACTTTGCTCGGATCAGAGCAAGCACCGTTGGAACCTGCATGACGATGATATTTGGAACCGTGAGCCATAGGTCCTCTGGACTGTCCATGTCTCTTGATAGCTCCCTGGAAGCCTTTACCTTTGGAGATTGCAGTAGCATCGATGTGATCTCCTGCTGCAAAGATGTCAGCTTTGATTTCCTGTCCTACTGTATATTCAGCAGCGTTTTCGAATCTGAATTCTTTAACGAATCTCTTAACAGCAACTCCAGCTTTGTCGAAGTGACCTTTTTCCGGTTTGTTCACCAGTTTTTCTCTGATGTCGCCGTATCCTACCTGAACTGATGCGTATCCGTCGTTTTCCTCTGTCTTAACCTGAGTTACAACGCATGGACCAGCCTGTAAAACGGTTACCGGAATTAACTGTCCGTCTTCATTGAAGATCTGAGTCATTCCGACTTTAGTAGCTAAAATAGCTTTCTTCATTTCTTTCTTCCTCCTTATAGCGGATTACCATAAAGGCAATCATATAGTTTTTTGAAATGCCCGATGGACATTTAAAAACGAGTTAAATTATTTGGTTTTCATCTTGATATCGATATGAACACCTGCAGGCATTTCCAGTCTGGAAAGTGCATCTACTGTTTTCTGGGTTGGTGTCATGATATCGATGAGTCTCTTATGAGTTCTCTGCTCGAACTGCTCTCTGGAATCTTTGTATTTGTGAACAGCTCTTAAGATTGTAACAACTTCCTTCTTTGTCGGAAGCGGAACCGGTCCGCTAACAGTTGCTCCATTCTTTTTAACAGTATCGATGATTTTTGCTGCGGATGCATCTACTAACTGATGATCGTAAGCTTTTAAAGTGATTCTCATTACCTGATTTGCCATAAAAAAAGTCTCCTCCTATTCGTACTCAATTATGCAGTACGACAAGCGGCGACTGTACACATCTCCGTGTGTGTCATGCGACATTTATCCACACGTCCATCCCGATGATGGTTTCTGAACTTGTACAGTGACTTGTCGTCAGTTTCCTAACTTGACATTCGCTCCACGGAAAACCTGCCGGTAACTGGCAGCAACCTCGCGCTTCATAGCTATCATGTCACAGCAGATATTAGTATATACGATGATTCCGAATTATGCAAGTCTTTTTTTTATTTTTTTGAAGAAATTTGTGTACAATAATTTATGGTACTTTCTTTTTATTATAGTGCAAAATGCAGTGAAAGGATTCTGTATCCCCTCACTGCATCTCATTTAACATTTTTCTTCCTATATATAATGGGATATTATTCAGTTATTCTTCGGATTCCTCATCACCACCGATGATATCGGAATAGTCAAACAAAGTGACCTTGGTAATGGAATCTCTTACGATATCCGGAGCATCGCCGGCCTTTCTTGCTTTGTCAGCGAGCTGGGAAGCAGAGTAACTCGGGATCGCCATTTTCCTGATCTCTACTGGTTTCTCTTCTTCCGGTTCTTCCTCAGGCTCCTGGATCTCCGGGAGATCCTCTGTATAGTTCCCTGTGGTCTCATATACATTCTGGTCATTATCGGAATCCTCTGCGGTAGCAGCAGCAATTTCCTTCTTCAGAAGTTCATGCGCCTCGCTTGTTGCCACCTGGACATTTCTTACCGGGCGCTGTGGTTTCTGTGTCGGTTCTTCCTCCAGGTCATCCTCATAGATTTCATCTACAAATCCGCCTGTGCGGATCTTTTTGCGTTTCTTTTCTTCTTTCTTGGCCTGCTTACGGCGGGCTTTCTCGCCATAAAGAAGTTCTCTGTCCTCTTCGTCCATACGTTTCGCACGGGCTTTTTCTTCCATACGAAGTTCCTTGGCAGTCTTAACATGTCTGCGTTCTCCGCCAAGATCTTCGTACTCGTCTTCCGGTTCTTTCTTGAGAAGTTCTGCCACAACATAGAGAATGATGAGGAAAAGGACTACCAGACCAAGAATGATCAGTCCTTCTGTGCTCTCTGTCGCAGTCAGGATATATCCCACGAAAGGAATTGTAACTACAACCTTCTGCACCCAGTTCTTGACAGAAACTGTGATATTGCTCTGTGCAGACGCACTTGAATCAATCACTGTACCTGTGTTATTCTCTCTGTTTACATTTACAAGATTATAACGGTATGTCATGGAATCCTTCTTTACCAGAATCGGAGTCCCTGCTGTTACCTCTTCTGTCTTTACCGGTATCGCATACGTTATGGATCCCATCGGCAGATTAGTGGCCTTATCTGTGCTGTCTACAATCACCGTTGTAACTCCGAAAAATGGCGGCAGTGCCATACCGAGTATCAGGGCGATCGTACATATAATTACGAAATGTACAATAAACTTCAAAAATTTAGACATTGGTATCTCCCTCGCTTTTGGTTTACATTCATTAACATTTTAATATTATACCTTGTTTTTGTTTTATGGTCAATTATAATCTTGTATTTCCGGCAATGTCTGAAATATAAAAAAGCATTACACCGGACTGGTCTTCTTCCGGGCAATGCTTCTTATTATTCTGCTATGATTCTTTTATTACTGATTGTTGCTTAAATACTTCTCTATGCTTGTCATGGCTGCTTCTTCGTCATCGCCATTTGCAGAAAGTGTGATCTCTTCACCTGCGTCCAGCCCTAATGTCATCATTCCCATAATACTCTTGGCATTTACTTTCTTTCTTCCAATCTCAACATAGATCTCACTGTTAAACTGGCTTGCAACCTGTACCAGTTGTGCAACCGGACGTGCTTCAAGTCCTGTAGACAGTTGAATAGTGATTGGTTTTTTAATCATAATAACTCCTCCTCGTTCACCCGCAGTCCGTCAGCGATCTGGCTGAGCTTTCTTAAGCGGTGATTTACCCCCGACTTCCCAACCTGCGGATTTAACATCATACCTAATTCTTTTAGTGTAGCTTCCGGATACTGCAGTCTCAGCTCCGCGATCTCAGCAAGACCTTCGTTCAGATTGTGAAACCCCATCTTTTCCTGAATCAATCTGATGTCCTCTGTCTGCTTCACTGCTGCATTCACCGTTTTGTTGATATTCGCTGTTTCACAGTTTACTTTCCTGTTGACAGTATTTCGCATTTCCTTGACGATCCTGATATTCTCAAGGTTCATCAAAGCTACATTTGCCTCCATAACTGCCAGCATATCTACGATCTGCGCGCCCTCTTTCACATAGACCACATATGACTTCTTGCGCATGACAATTTTGGCATCGATCTCAAAGCTGCGGATAAGTTCCCGAAGCCGCTCTGCTTTCTGCTCGTCTGAACAGACGATTTCAAAATGATACCCTTTCTCCGGATCACTGATCGAACCGGATGCCAGAAACGCCCCGCGGATAAAAGCCCGCTTACAGCAGCTCTGCTGTATAACGAGCCCATTGCCTGCATATAACGTTTCTCCGCTACATTTATCTACAGAAAGTTTCGTTCCCTGAAGTACAGTCTCTATCTGTGCCGGGTCTGCAATTTCGACAAAATATACTTTTCCTTTTTTCATCTGACAGCTTTCCCGAATAGCTATTGCTGTATCTATATTAAAGGTTTTTGTCAACAATGTAAAGTACTTTCTTACAACAGCATAATTTTCAGTCTGAAAATGCAGGATCCCGTCTGCTGTCATTCTGCCACAGGCGCTCAAAAGTGCAGCTATTTCTGCGATCCTGCAGTGTCTTGCTGTGCTGACCTGCCTGGAAAGTTCTTCTTTCACCATCCCTGAAAAAGACAATTCCCGTTCTCTCCTGTTCTTATATTACTTATTTTTTGCGAAGCGCATCCTTACCGATGTCCCTGTGTTCCAGGCGGATCCCATATCCCCTTTCTGCATGAAGGCGGTCATAAAGGACACGCGCCAGTGTAACAGACCGATGCTTACCGCCTGTGCATCCGACTGCGATCACGAGATTGGTCTTGCCTTCCTTTGCATAATTCGGAATCAGAAATTTCATCATATCTTCCAGTTTGTCGGCAAAATCCTGTGCCACCTGGTTCTGCATCACATAATTGTAGACGCCATCATCCATCCCTGTCTGCGGCCGCAGTTCATCCACATAATAAGGATTTGGAAGGAATCGCACATCAAACACAAGATCCGCATCCTCCGGGATTCCATACTTGAATCCAAATGACAATACAGAGATCATCATATTGTCGAATTTGCCATTTTCTACAAAGATCTTGTCCAGTTCTTTTTTGAGTTCTCTGGTGAGAAGATGTGTCGTATCTATGATATAGTCGGCATGTTCTTTGAGAAAACTTAAACATTCCCGCTCCTTCTGTATTCCTTCATCCACGCGCCCTGTCATGGCAAGCGGATGTGTTCTCCTTGTTTCCTTGTATCGTTTGACCAGTGTGCGGTCATCTGCATCAAGAAAAAGGATCTCGAACTTATATCCCTCCGCTTTAAGCTGGTCAAGTACTTCTTCCAGCCCCTCCAGATATCTGCCGCTGCGGACATCCAGTCCAATTGCTGCATTCTGAACATCCTCTCCCTTGTTTGCCGACACCAGAGAGACAAATTTCCCCACCAGCTGGATCGGCAGATTATCCACACAGAAATACTGTGCGTCTTCCAGCATCTTCATCGCCGTAGATTTGCCCGCGCCGGACATTCCTGTAACAATTACCAGTCGCATCTCTTATCTCCCGTTTCTCAACTGCTTTGCAGTTTAGTTAAAATCCCCCAAAAATTTCACTTCTGGTTCCAGAGTCACTCCGTATTTCTCACGGACTACCTCTGTCACATGATCCATCAGTGCCACAACATCCTGCGCTGTTGCATCTCCTGCGTTGATTACAAAACCACAATGCTTGTCAGATACTCTCGCTCCTCCGATCTGATATCCGCGAAGACCGCTGTCCATGATCAGCTTGCCTGCAAAATATCCTTCCGGACGTTTGAATGTACTTCCTGCGCTTGGAAATTCAAGCGGCTGTTTCGAAGTACGCTTCTCACTGAGTTCTCTGGTAAGCGCTTTGATCTCTTCCAGATTACCTTCCTTAAGTGAGATCGTTGCGCCGAGCACAAGATAACCTGCTTTTTTGATGATGCTTGTTCTGTAGCCCATCTCAAGCTCTGATGCCGGGATCACACGAATTTCGCCGTCTCCTGTCATCACAGTGACTTCTTTGAGTACATCCTTCATTTCTCCGCCATATGCACCCGCATTCATCACAACAGCTCCTCCAAGTGTACCCGGGATCCCTCCTGCGAACTCAAAACCTGCAAGAGAAGCTCTTCTGGCCGCTACAGCGATGGAAGAAAGAAGCGCTCCCGCTGCTGCACGGATCTCTGTACCATCTACTGTGATCTCCTCCATATTGCGGTCCAGCTGGATAATCACGCCTCTGTACCCCTGGTCGCTGACCAGAAGATTGCTTCCGTTTCCAAGTATGAAATATGGCAGCTGTTCCTGTCTGCATATCTCAAGCGCCTTACTCACTTCTTCTATTGTTCTCGGCATCACAAAAACATCTGCCGGACCGCCGATACGAAAAGTTGTATGTTTCTTCATCGGCTCATCAAAGAGCACCTGCTCTGTTCCTAATTCCAGGCAAAATTTCTGTCTGATCTGCTCATTCACAAATGCTATCCTCTATCTTTCTATTTATTTTAAACCTCAGGCTTATTTTCCTGATCTTCATATTATTTTTTGTGTTTTTCTGACAAAATATCCCGTACTACTTCTCCTGCTGCCATAAGTCCTGCAACCCCCGGCACAAAAGAAATGCTTCCATGGATATTTCTCTCGATATTTTCTTTATTTCTTCTGAATTCAAAACCTCTGCGTGAATGTTCTCTGGAGCACAGTACCTTCAGCCTGCGTACTCCCTTCCTGCGAAGTTCCGCACGCATTTTCTTTACTGCCGGATCTGCCGCAACACGTGAGATATCCATGATCTCCAGGCTTGACGGATTCAGCTTATTCCCCATATCCAGGCATGAGATAACCGGAACCTGATATTTCTGAGCCTGCTCTATCAGAAGGATCTTGGATGAAACAGTATCCATTGCATCCACAATATAATCATAGGCTTTCAGATCGAATAACCCCATAGTGTCTTCATTATAATATGTTTCATAGGTGTGAACCAGAATATCCTCGTCTATATTATGGACCCGTTCTTTGGCTATCTGAACTTTCTTATGGCCGATCGTAGGCTGCAGCGCATAAAGCTGCCTGTTGATATCTGTGACCGTTATTGCCTCATGATCCACAAGTGTAAGACTGCCAACCCCGCATCGTGCCAGTGCTTCCACTGTATAGGAGCCTGCACCTCCCAGACCGAAAACAGCAATCTTAGCTGTACTCAGACGGTTAACTCCCTTCTGACCTAGCAGGATCTCCATTCGGGAATATGCGTCGTACATGCAAAACCTCCTCGTAACATCCTTATAAATAATATTGAAAATGCCGTGCATTCCCATTCCTTTTAATTATACTATCCAATCAAATAAAAGTACAGGTTTTCATATTTTTTTAAGAATTAATGTATGATTCTCTCAGATTTTCACATACTACTCATCAAAATCAATAAAAAAGGAGTTCTTTTGTATGTGGCAGCAGATTTTTCTTGGCTTTGCAGGAATATGTTCAGGAGTTATCATTGCCGGCGGTGCTGTCGGACTGATGATCGGACTTTCCATTCTTCCAAGATATGCCGGGATCACACATACTGCAGATTCTATCCTGCTTTACGAGGATATGACCCTGCTTGGATTCGTACTCGGAAATCTTTTCTGGGTCTTTGAGATCTCTCTGCCGCTTGGAGTCCCGTTTCTGATACTGTATGGTGTCTTTTCCGGGATATTCCTCGGAAGCTGGATCCTCGCGCTGGCGGAAGTCGCTGACGTCTTCCCTGTTTTTTCCAGAAGAATCCGTCTGACGGAAGGTTTTCCTGCCATTATCATAGCGATCGCTGCCGGGAAATGTACCGGCACACTTCTTTTTTATTTCCTTGGCTGGCAATAAGCCTCATTATTATATGCATAAACCAGACAAAAGTCAAACAGAAAGGAGATTTCATGCCTTCAGAACAGCAAATAAAAAAGCAGAAAAAATATGAGCAGTATGTCAAATCCATCACCCCCTCTCACAGTCTCCCTGTAAATATGCTAAAAGCCTTTGTCACAGGAGGCCTGATCTGTCTTTTCGGACAGTGGATCTTAAACACCGCTCAGACCATGGGCGCAGACAGAGAGACTGCCGGAAACTGGTGCTCGCTTATTTTGATCTTTCTGAGTGTACTTCTTACCGGATTGAATCTGTATTCCAAGATTGGAAAGTTCGGAGGCGCCGGGGGACTTGTTCCGATCACCGGTTTTGCAAACTCGGTTGCCTCTTCCGCGATCGAATTCCAGGCAGAAGGACAGATCTTCGGCATCGGCTGCAAGATCTTCACAATCGCTGGTCCTGTGATCCTGTACGGGATCTTAAGTTCCTGGCTTCTTGGCATTGTCTATTATATTCTCAAACTTATGGAGGTGATCGGATGAAACCAGCAGCTCAGACCGGAAAAGTAAGCCTCGCTTTTCAGGAACCGGTCTATATTCAAAGTGCAGCTTCGATCGTCGGCAAAAAAGAAGGCGAAGGACCGCTCAGAGACTGTTTTGATATGGTGAGCGAAGATCCACGCTTCGGGACAGATACCTGGGAAAACGCAGAAAGCACTCTCCAGAAAGAAACTGCTGTACTTGCGATCGGAAAAGCCGGTCTTAAGCCTTCTGATATCCGAATGGCATTTGCCGGGGATCTTCTTGCACAGACGATCGCATCTTCTTTTGGCATTGCTGATATGGGGATTCCGTTTTATGGGCTGTATGGTGCCTGCTCCACGATCGGTGAGTCCCTTTCTCTCGGAGCCATGTCCGTCGCAGCCGGTTACGGTGCACATATCCTCTGCGCCACATCCAGTCATTTTGCTACTGCCGAAAAGGAATTTCGTTTTCCGCTCGGCTATGGAAGCCAGCGCCCGCTCTCTGCAACCTGGACAGTGACGGGAAGCGGAGCCTGTGTCCTTGGAAACAATCCGCCAGTTCCGGAAAACACAGAAAATGCCTCTCCCCTCCGGCACGAAAACGGCTGTGTGGCAGTCACTGCGCTTACTACCGGAACGGTTGTCGATTTTGGTTTTCGTGATTCCATGAATATGGGCGGCTGCATGGCTCCTGCTGCCTGCGATACGATCTGCCGCCATCTGACCGATTTTGACCGGAAGCCTTCCGATTACGATGCCATTATCACCGGAGATCTCGGCGTGGTCGGACAGAGGATCTTATTTGATCTGCTCCGGGAAAAGGGTCTTTCCATCAGTTCCATCCATCATGACTGCGGACTTCTGATCTTTGATAACAAATCACAGGATACGCATTCCGGCGGAAGCGGCTGCGGCTGCGCCGCCTCCGTGCTGGCTGCGTTTATCCTGCCGCGCATCGTTACCGGCCAGTGGAAACGTGTCCTGTTCGTGCCTACCGGGGCAATGCTCTCCAAAGTAAGCTTTAATGAAGGAGAATCCGTTCCGGGAATCGCCCACGGAATCGTTCTTGAACACATTCAATTATCCTGAAAGGAGTTTTTTATGGATTATTTTAATGCATTCTGGGTCGGCGGTGTGATCTGTGCCCTGGTCCAGATCCTTCTTGATAAGACCAAGCTGATGCCCGGGCGGGTCATGGTCATTCTGGTCTGCTCGGGTGCTCTTTTGAGCGCGATCGGAATCTATCAGCCATTTGCCGACTATGCAGGTGCCGGCGCTTCTGTTCCGCTTCTCGGCTTCGGGCAGGTTCTCTGGAAAGGTATGAAAAAAGCCATCGACCAGGACGGTTTCCTCGGACTTTTTACCGGGGGATTCACAGCCTGTGCGACTGGAGTTTCTGCTGCGCTGATTTTTTCCTATCTCGCCAGCCTGATCTTCAAACCCAAAATGAAAGACTGACCTGCGGTCTTTCAGAAGGAGATTTTTATGAGTGATACTTTATATTTACAGCTTGACATGAACATACAGGTACAGCATCCCCATGTGTATCTCCAGGATATCGCACGGCTTTCCTGTACCAATCCCAAAATTTTGAACAGGCTCCGTGTCCTGCCTGTTGCGAACCTGGATTCAGAAAAGCCGGGAAGGTATGTCATGTCTGTCATGGATCTTGTCGACATGATCCAGAAAAAAGAACCGGAACTTACGATCACACCTGTCGGCGAACCTGACTTCATTCTTACCTATAAAAAAGAATCCACTCCCGGCACGCTTTTCCGCTGGCTCAAAGTGATCCTTGTCTGCCTTGCCACGTTTTTTGGCGCAGCATTTTCCATCATGACCTTTAATACGGATGTGGATGTCGGCACACTTTTCCAAAAGATCTATTTTCAGGTAACAGGAAAAATCTCCAGCGGTTTTACCATACTGGAGATTTCTTATTCCATTGGGCTCGCCATCGGAGTCCTGTTCTTCTTTAATCATTTCAGTCATCTGAAGTTTTCTGCTGACCCCACACCTATGCAGGTGCAGATGCGTAAATACGAAGATGATGTCAACACCACGATCCTGGAAGATCTTAACCGCGAAAAATAACTGTTTATGGCAAAAAACACAGGGCAGAGAACGCCATGCCGTCTCTGCCCTGTATTTGCCAAACACTTTACTTTCCCTGACTTAACGATCAGTCCTCGAAGCAACTGATCACATAGCCTTCATTTTCGATGACTACATCTGAAACATTGTCTCTGTCCCAGATTGCATCACTGATGATAGATCGTAAGCTCTCATCCATCTGAATATTAAACGTTTCCTCAATAACCTGAAACGGAACGTTTTCGTTCTCCTGTGCGTACTCCATGATGAAATCAAGAATCTTCTCTTCCATATCTGTAAATCTGCCTTTCTGTAATTACTGATATTGACATCAGCCTGTATCGTTACTGTTCACAGCAACCTTGTATCATCTTACCGCAACTTCCAAAATATGTCTACGAAAATTTATGATTTTGTTGCACTATAAGCATTTTTCGTTTATAATATGCTTTATTAGTGTTTTACCATATTAAAGAGGTAAAAGGAAAGGGAGTAAACAAATGAAAAAACTTTGGACCAAATGGACTGAGATCGCACTGGTCAAGCGAATCCTCGTAGGACTGATCCTGGGAGCCATCCTGGGAATCGCTGTACCGGGAGCTTCTGCAGTCTCTATTCTGGGTGACGTATTCGTCGGAGCCCTCAAAGCGATCGCACCGCTTCTTGTATTTTTCCTGGTTATCAGTTCTCTGTGCAATGCCGGAAAATCTCACGGCGGTGTTATCAAAACCGTAATCATACTTTACATGTTCAGTACCGTTCTTGCCGCTGTGATCGCAGTATTTGCAAGCATGATCTTCCCGGTTGAACTGACACTGACAACTGCTGCTACTGATACTGCTGCACCACAGGGTATCGCAGAAGTCCTCAACAACCTTCTGCTGAACGTCGTTGCAAACCCTGTTTCTTCTCTCGTAAATGCAAACTATGTTGGAATCCTGATGTGGGCTGTCCTGATTGGACTTGCTTTACGTGCTGCCAACAACATGACCAAGAACGTTCTTGCTGATGTTGCAAACGGACTTTCCACAGTTGTTACCTGGATCATCAACATGGCACCATTTGGTATCTTCGGTCTCGTGTTCAACACAGTATCTACAAACGGACTGGATATCTTTACTACTTACGGTAAACTGCTTCTTCTGCTGGTTGGCTGTATGCTGTTTATCTATTTTGTTACCAACCCGATGCTCGTTTACTGGTGCATCCGCAAGAATCCTTATCCGCTGATCTTCCAGTGCCTGAAGAGAAGCGCGCTGACTGCATTTTTCACCAGAAGTTCTGCCGCCAACATTCCTGTAAACATGAAAGTCTGCGAGGAAATGGGACTTGACAGAGATACTTACTCTGTAACTATCCCGCTCGGTGCAACGATCAATATGGATGGTGCAGCGATCACGATCACGGTTATGACAATGGCCACTGCCTTTACACTTGGTATCCATGTAGATATCCCGACTGCGATCATCCTGAGTCTCCTGGCTGCACTTTCAGCCTGCGGTGCTTCCGGTGTTGCCGGTGGATCTCTTCTTCTGATCCCGATGGCATGCTCTCTGTTTGGTATCTCTGATGATATCTCCATGCAGGTTGTTGCAGTTGGTTTCATCATCGGTGTTATCCAGGACTCCGTAGAGACAGCCCTGAACTCTTCTTCCGACCTTCTGCTCTCTGCTTCTGCTGAGTTCAGACAGTGGCGTCGGGAAGGAAAAGAAATTAAATTCTGATTTTAAAACTGATATTTTTATGTATCTGATATTTCTAAAGAATATCGCTTCTCTGATTGTATTTCAGGGATGCGGTATTCTTTTTTTCTTGCATTTCCTGTGTTGTTATGCTATACTCATTACCGCTATGAAGCCCGCAAAATCAGCGGATGCGCCGCTGGCGTTTCCCCGATATGCAATACACCAAGGTCTTACAGGGCTTCCCGCCGATTCCCGGCGTAAAATGAATCATGTGTTCGTGACCTTCCACATGTAAAACAAAACTAAAGGAGAACTGAATAATGAAAAGCAAAAACACAATGTTCCTTGTGCAGGCAGCCACTATCGGTGCTATCTACGTAGTTCTGACTCTGCTGTTTGCCCCATTAAGCTACGGCGAAGTACAGGTTCGCTTCTCTGAGGCACTGACGATCCTTCCATACTTCACACCTGCTGCAATTCCGGGATTATTTGTAGGATGTATCCTCTCCAACCTGCTTGGCGGTGCAATCCCTGTAGATATCATCTTCGGAAGTATCGCAACACTGATCGGTGCAGTCTTTACTTACAAACTGCGCGGTTCCAGCAAATGGCTTGCTCCATTGCCGCCGATCGTAGCTAATACGGTTATCGTACCTTTCGTTCTTTACTACGGATACGGTGTGAACCTTCCAATCCCGCTTATGATGTTGACCGTCGGTGCCGGCGAAGTCATCTCCTGCGGAATCTTCGGAATGATCGTCCTCACCGCACTTTCCAAGGTGAAAGGTTCTGTTTTTGGGAAAGCAAGTTATTCTAAATAAAAGTCAAAGCGGCTGCCGGGCGATTTCCTGGCAGCCGTTTTTTATATAAGACTTATTCCGTCTTTCCTCTCATTAACTTTCCTTCTGAAAATCTTTATAATAAACTCAGAAACAAAGAAACCAAGCGCAAAGAGAATATAATATTCTGTTTTTACATATAAATCGATGCTGGCGACTTAATGTAATCAGCATATCGGGCATCGAGAAATAAAGTAATCATCCATCTCGATACAAACTCCTCAGCTTCTTCAATATCCTCTTCTCCATCCGCGACACCTGCACCTGGGAAACGCCTAGCTGTTCTGCGATCTGGGTCTGGGTCTGGTCCTGGAAGTAACGCATGTAGAGAAGTTTGCGGTCGGAGGATTCCAGTTTTCCGAGGATTTCCTCGAGGAAGATCCGGTTCAGGAGATGCTCTTCGGCGTTTTCTTTTTCCGGGATCTTGTCTATGAGGGAGATATCTGTTCCCTCGCTCTGATAGACGGTTCTGTACAGGGATTCTACTTCTGCCGCTGAGTCCATCGTCATCGCGACTTCTTCGGGCGGCATTTCGAGCATTTCTGCGATTTCTTTGAGGCTCGGTTCCCTGCCCAGTTCTTTCTCTATCTTTTCTCTCGCCAGATAGACTCTGTGCTGGTTTTCTTTGATGGACCGGCTCACCTTGATCATTCCATCATCCCTGAAAAAGCGTTTCAGTTCTCCTAAGATCATCGGGATGGCATATGTGGAAAATTTCACCTCAAATGCCGGGTCAAATTTATCCACCGCCTTGAGAAGCCCGATGCTCCCTATCTGAAAAAGATCTTCCATCTCCACGCCTCGCCCAAGGAAACGCCGTGCCACGCTGTAAATAAGTCCTGTATTCTCTTCAAATAACGTATCTCTTGCCTCTTTATCCCCCTGGTGTGCACGCCCGATCAGGGCAAGAGTATGTTCCATAAGCTATCCTTTACCGGCCGATGAGTTTTTTCATCCGCACCCGGGTTCCTGCACCAACCTGTGATTCTACTTTCAGGTCATCCATAAATGCCTCCATAAAGGTAAATCCCATACCGGACCGGTCTGTGTCTGCCTTTGTGGTGTACATCGGTTCCATTGCCTTCTGAATGTCCGGGATTCCCTTCCCATGATCTGTGATCTCCACATAGATTTCCTGACCGGTAATACAGAGTTTCATCTCTATCTTATGTATTTCTCCCTCATAAGCATGGATAATGCTGTTGGTGACTGCCTCAGAAACTGCGGTCTTGAGATCTGCCACTTCCTCCAGCGTCGGATTGAGCTGTGTACAGAATGATGCCGCCGTAATCCTTGCCAGGGCTTCATTTACCGGCCTGCTGTCAAATACAAGTGTTACTTCATTTGCTTTTTCCATAATCTTCTCCTTCTTCCTCTGCCCTCTGAATCTCCATATATCTGTGGACTCCTGATAAATGGAGCAGTTTGTCAATATGACTGCCTGTATTGACTGCCATGATACACTTCTGCCCCATCCCCAGCGCCCGGTATCGCCCCATGATCAGTCCGATACCAGAACTGTCCATAAACTCCGTATTCTCAAAATCAAAAACAATCCTTTTGACATAGGTTCTGCTCATGATCCTGTCCGTCTCCTTTCGGATCCAGTCCGACTGCGGATGGTCAAGATCCTGCGGAAGATGTACCGTCAGGATTGCGTCTTTGAATTCAAACAGCTCATTCATTTTCATTCCCCCTGCAATTTTTTTACTGTTCCGTTCAGGCATCCTCAATATACAAATACAAAAAAGGAGATGTGCATCATACACATCCCCTTCTCCGAGGTTCCTCTTATAGCGTTTTGTCCCTGCATTGCCTGCAGCTATCACTAACTGTTCACTATAATATTATTCATAATAATCTGATTCATCGTAATCACCGCTGTCATCGCTTCCATCACCAGAAGTATCATCTGATCCGGCATTTCCGGAACTTACAGCCTGACTGATCGTATTATAGATTGTTTTCTGTGCATCTGAAAGAACATCTGCCTGTACATTCTGCAGTTCCAGTGCAGCATCGTCCAGATTCTTCTGCTGATAATCTGCGTATGCCTGCAGAAGTGCCTGATAACTCGTACTCTTTGTCTGTTCAGAAGTCAGCTGCTGTGTAACTTCATCTGCCGAATTCGTGGCTTCCTTCGCATCATTCTGCGCCTTGGTAAGTTCTGCCGCCTGACTTGCAAGCGATTCACTGTACTGGACGATCTGCTGGTTCGCTTCCTTGTAAATTCCCTGACGGATTGCCGGAACTGCCAGCATCCAGAAAGCACCAACTCCAGCCACGATTCCCGTCATCAGAACAAAAAACAGAGAAATTCTGGAGCGTTCTCTGTAAACAGGCTGCTGCACAACCTGATCCGGAGCCAGCACATCCATCTCCTGCTGCTTTGAACTGCCCGAATGGAAAAATCCCTTTTTTCCCTTCTTTTCAAGCTTGGTCGTAACTCCTGTCTGTTCATCCACTTCCCTCAGAAAGCGAAGCGTTGTCGTATTCGTCTTATCAATACGCGCTGCCTTCCGAAGAGTTCTTCTCGCTTTGTTCCATTCATGATTTTTCATCTGGATCAATGCAAGAAGATGATATCCCTTGATAAGCTTCGGATTCTGTGAAAGAATCTTGCGCAGCTGAATTGCTGCCATATCTTCATGTCCTTCACGGCACAGAAGCAATGCGTGATTATATTTCTTGATTGTCTCATTGATCGCATTCAGACGGTTTCTGTTCGCCTGAAGTTTATTGATGTATTCTGTTGCAAGGTTTCTCGTTGGCTGAAGACTCTTACTAATCACCCATTCGCTGAGTGCAGAAACCACTTCTCCTGTCTCAAAATAAACAAGCCCAAGAAGATTCCTCGCCTTGATATTTCTCTTATCATAGATCAGACTCTGTTTCAGACAGGCGATCGCTCCGGAAAGATCACGGATGCTTGCCTTCTCCAGACCCTGATTGTAAAAACTCTTGGACAGATAATCTACTTTTTTCTGGATCAGTACATTATATCCGCAGTTCGGACAGTAGTCCAGATCCATGTCTGTAAGAAATGCCCCACAGTTCACACAATTCATTCACTATTTCTCCCTTTGTGTACTTCGTATGCTTCTTATCTTGTGCGTCGATTGCTTTTTGCCTCTCTTAAGACTTCCTGAAGGACATCCAGAATATCAGTCAGCTCTCTGTCATAGATCGCACCCTCTGCGTCTGTGACATCCAGACAGGGTTCAAATTTCTTCAGTTCCTCTTCATAATCGATCATAATAAATTCTCCTTATTTTCCGATTCCCTTAAGGATAGCGGTCTTGATCTCGCCTACCAGATACAGGGAACCTACGCAAAACAGCAGTCCATCTTCGCCCTTGACCGCAAGTGCTTTCTTAAATGCCTCCTCCGCGTCATCACAGACTTCAGCGGAAGGACAGCCATTCTCACGGAAGATCTCTGCCAGATGTTCTGCAGGTACTTTACGGTAACCGCCCACCTGGGTAACTACCACATGTTTGAACTGGATCTTGTCCAGGATCGTACGGATCATATCTGTATAATCCTTGTCATCAACTGCCGAAAACAGCAGTGTAAGCGGATACTCCTTCTGAAAATGTGCCGCTGTTTCCACGAACTTGGCAACTCCATCCTCATTATGCGCACCGTCTACGATCACGCCCGGCAGTACAGTTTCCATTCTTCCCTGCCAGCGTGTTTCAAGAAGTCCCTTCTTTACTGCATCCGCAGATACCGGAATGACGTCCTTCAGCACTTCGATCGTTTTGAGCGCAAGAGAACTGTTCATCAC